>WQYK01000149.1 GCA_009781275.1 Bacteroidales bacterium
ATTTACAGCACATTTCTCCCAGTGATAAATCGGATTTGTTTCACTACAACCAAGACTTTATCTGTGTCCCGACAACTGAAATCAGGGACTACGTGACCACTTCTGGAACTTCTGGCGACCCTGTGACGTTTGCCCTTACTGACAACGATTTGGAGCGCCTTGCCTACAATGAGGCAATCTCTTTTGCCTGTGCAGGCGCAAAAAACGGAGATATATTCCAGTTAATGACCACCATGGATAAACGATTCATGGCAGGCTTGGCCTATTTTCTTGGCATTAGAAAATTAGGAGCAGGCATGGTACGGGTAGGCAATGGTATTCCGGAGCTGCAATGGGAAAGTATTGAGCGATTCAAGCCATCAACCATTATTTGCGTGCCCTCATTCATTGTGAAATTGGTGGAGTATGCGCAAAAAAACGGTATCGATTACCAAAACAGCAGCGTGCAAAAGGCGGTATGCATTGGTGAAAACCTTAGAGAATTCGACTTTTCATTAAATTTATTGGGACAAAGAATCAAGTCGCTGTGGGATATTGGGCTTTACTCTACATACGCATCCACAGAAATGGGTGCCTCTTTTACAGAATGTTACTGCGGTCAAGGCGGTCACCACCATCCCGAATTGCTGATTGTGGAGTTGTTGGATGAACAGGGTAACGTAGTTCCAAACGGCGAGGTGGGAGAGTTGACGATTACCACACTTGGGGTTGAGGCGATGCCTCTGCTCAGGTTTAGGACAGGAGACTTGTGTCGTTTTTACACAGACCCATGTGCTTGCGGCCGAAATACTTTAAGGATCAGTCCAATCATTGGGCGATTGAATCAAATGCTTAAAATAAAAGGTACAACAATCTATCCTCCTGCTGTTTTTGATATTTTAGACAACATGGAAGAGGTGCAAAATTATGTGGTGGAGATTAACAGTTCCGATTTTGGGACTGATGTATTGAAAATTTTTGTAGATTGCACCCAAATATATGAAGGAATAGAGAAAGAAATAAAAGACAAGTTTAGGGCTAAGCTGCGTATTGCTCCGGAATTGAGTATATTAGAGAGGGATGAACTACTCAAGATGCAAAAAGTGGCGGAGCGGAGGAAGCCTATTAAAATCGTTGACAATAGAAAAAAATAGATATTATGGACTTACATGAATTTGACGAGATTCGTCCCTACACAGATGAGGAGATTGCGCCTGCGATGCAGCGACTTGTTCAAAGTCCTCAGTTAGAGGGTGTTTTGACATATCTTTTTCCGGGCCAGTCTTATGATTTACATAAAGAACGTATAAGGGGTTTTAAGACGATCTGGGATTTTCAAAAAGGGATCATGGAGCATGCTGTAAAAAAGATTGTCAAAGATACCAGTTCGGGGTTTACTTTTGATGGGTTCAAAGATTTTGCAGCTGACAAGGGTTATTTGTATGTCTCTAATCATAGAGATATTGTGCTCGATTCGGCGTTGTTACAACTCGCGTTGTATACGCTTGATTTTCCAACAACAGAGATCTCTTTTGGAGACAACCTGATGTCTTCTGATTTTGTGGTCGATTTTGGAAAGTCCAATAAGATGTTTAAAGTGCTACGCAACGCCAATCCCAGAGAGTTTTACAAAAATTCGATGTTGCTATCTAAATATATTCGCCTTGCGGTGACAGAGCGACAGAGCTCCGTATGGATTGCCCAGCGCAACGGACGCACCAAAGATGGCTTTGACACCACAGAACAGGGCATTCTCAAAATGTTTGATATGAGCGGAAGTGGTCGATTTGTGGATGATTTTGCCGAGTTAAAAATTGTTCCCATGTCTGTATCGTATGAGTACGAGCCTTGCGACACATTAAAAACCAATGAGCTCTATGTATCTCGCAGGCAAAAATATGTAAAGATGCCCGGAGAAGACTTAAACAGTATTGTGACCGGAATCATGCAATTTAAAGGCCGCATCCACATTGTGGCGGCGCCTCCTCTAACCCGTGAGCAAATCGAAGGGGTGACCTCTACAGGCGACAGGAACGATCGCCTAAAAGCGATTGCGCAACTGATGGACGATGTCATCATATCAAACTATAAACTTTGGAAGACCAACTACATAGCCTACGATTTGTTGCATCAGGGGCATTCATATGCCGGTTATTATTCACAGGCAGATGTTGAGGCTTTTCAAAGCTACATGGGATACAAACTGTCTGGTTTAGAGGGAGAAAAGGCAGAACTGGAAGAGATATTTCTCACTATTTACGCCAACTCTGTAGTAAATCGTCGCAGGTTTGGTTTCTAAAACTCTGCGTGTTCAGTTCGATTTATGATCTCATCCTGAAGAGGTTCAATAAGGTCATTAAAATAATCACTATAACCTGCTACCCTAACAATCAGATCACGATAGCGTTCGGGATGTTTCTTGGCTTCTTTGAGTGTTTCAGCAGAGACCACGTTAAATTGAATATGGTGGCCGTCCATCAGAAAGTAGGTGCGTATTAATTTACATAATTTATCAATGGACTCGGGAGTGTCAAAAAATGAGGGGGTTAGCTTCTGGTTGAGCAAAGTGCCGCCTGTGCGCAAATGGTCTAATTTGGCTGCCGACTGGATGACGGCTACGGGAGAATGGGTATCAACACCTTGCACAGGAGATATTCCTTCGGAGAGCGCTTCTCCAGATTTGCGTCCGTCTGGAAGTGCACCGATGACGCTGCCAAAATAGATGTGGCAGGTGGTGGGAAGTAGATTGATATGGCTGGTGGCGCCCCTTGGCGACATATGCCCATCCATTGCGTGATAATAAAGTTCAAAAATCGTGCGGGCAAACTGGTCGGCATCGTCGTTGTCGTTGCCATACTTGGGCGTTTTGTAAACTAGCTGATAACGAAGTTCTTCGTAACCCGTAAAGTTTTTGGTAAGGGCATCGATGAATTTATCCATCGAAATATTTTCTTTATCAAATACTTGATATTGAATTGCAGAGAAGCAGTCACTTAAAGTTCCAATACCAACACCTTGTATGTAGTTGGTGTTGTACCGCGCACCCCCGCACATATAATCTTTTCCGTTGGCAATGCAGTCGTCAATCAAAAGAGAGAGAAAAGGTACCGGAATGTTGTTCATGAAGAGGCTTTCAATAAGGTTATTGCCTTTAATTTTAATATTTGCAAAATAGATTAATTGCTTGTTAAAAGCTTGAAGAAGCTCATCCATAGAGTTAAAGGAGCGAGGGTCGCCTGAGGTAACGCCGATCTTTTTGCCTGTGCGTGGGTCTATACCATTGTATAGAGTAATTTCTAAGATTTTTGGAAGGTTAAAGTAACCGGTCAGGATGTAGGCTTCGTGGCCAAAAGCGCCCGCTTCCACACAGCCGCTCGTCCCTCCTTTTCGTGCATCAATCAATGATTTACCTTGACGAAGCAACTCTTGGCAAACGGCATCGGCATTAAATACGGATGGTTGCCCAAATCCTGTTTTTAAAATATGCAAAGTTCTGTGGATAAATGAATCCGGGTTCTTTTTACTTACTTGAATATTGGAACTGGGCTGCAATAGGCGCATCTCTTCGATAACGTCCAATAAGAGGAAGGTCATTTCGTTGACCCCGTCTGAGCCATCTGGTTTCATACCACCTAAATTGATGTTACAGAAGTCGGTATATGTATTGCTCTCTTGAGCGGTAACGCCTGTTTTGGGTGGAGCGGGGTGATTGTTAAACTTTATCCAAAAACAGTGCATCAGCTCTTTGGCCTCTTCTTTTGTTAAGCGACCGTTAGCAAGATCTTGGATGTAAAAAGGATAGAGATGTTGGTCAAGTCGCCCGGGGTTAAAGGAGTCCCAAGGGTTTACTTCTGTAATGACGCCTAAGTGAACAAACCAGTAATATTGCAGGGCTTCATGAAGGGTTTGGGGTGCGTGAGCAGGAACATTTTTGCATACTTGTGCCATGTGATGGAGCTCAGATTTGCGTTTGGGGTCTTGCTCAGATTGAGCGATGGCGTAGAGCGCTTCTGCATGCCTAAGTGCAAAATCAATAATGGCCTGAGCAGCAATACGCATGGCTTTGAGTTCGTTTCGTTTTTCAAACGCATTTGGATCTGTAAAAAAATCTAAGTCTCTAATTGTTTTATCGATATCATCTATTATTTCAAGCATTCCTTTATAATAGATTTTATCTCCACACACGGTATGTCCAGGCGCACGTTGTTCCTGAAATTCTGTAAAAACCCCTGCTTCATAGGCATTGTGCCACTCCTGAGGGAGCTCTGCCACCATTTTGTCGCGGTTGCTGTTTCCTGTCCAGTAGGGGATGATGGTCTCTTGGTATGCTTTTTTGGTCTCTTCCGATACTTTGAAAGAGACTTTTTCACGACTG
>WQYK01000150.1 GCA_009781275.1 Bacteroidales bacterium
AACAACAAGCGCGCACCATGCAAAAGTGGGCAGAGGAGGAGCAATATGAGGCGATGGATAGCGATTTGGAATTGGAAGTTGAAGAGGTAGAAGAGGTCGCGGCGCCCATCATGGTTCAAAGGATGGCCAGGCCCCAGGCAAAAGGCACTCTTCAGGTCAAACCAATGGCAGTTTTTGCTGAGGATGAGATTGGGGCAGCAGAAATAAAAGATGAGGAAGCGTCTTTGTTTGAAGATTTTACACCTCAAAAGGCAATTTTATTCTCAGAAGTGCTAAAACCAAAGTGGAATAGTTGATTTATTAAATAAAAGTATTACCTTTGCAGTTAGAAAGAGTTCCGTGCTGCGGAATTCTTTTTTCCTTTAAATTCAATCATCATGTCCAAAATTCACTATGTAACGGCAGAGGGGTTAGAAAAGCTTAAAACAGAACTAAATCAATTAATTGCAGAACGTCCTATCATCTCCCGCCAGATTGCGGAAGCGCGTGACAAGGGCGACTTGTCGGAGAATGCAGAGTACGATGCCGCCAAAGAGGCGCAGGGTATTCTCGAGATGAAAATCGCCAAGATGGAAGATACCATCGCTACCGCCCGCATTATTGACGAATCCAAAATCAATACTACCCATGTGCAAATACTCAATAAGGTAAAAATTAAGAACTTAATCAGTCAGGCTGTGATGGAGTATACTTTGGTGGGAGAGAGCGAAGCCAACCTTAAGGAGGGCAAATTAGCCGCCGCCACCCCCATTGGAAAGGCGCTGATTGGAAAACAAAAGGGAGACGTTGTAGAGGTAAAAGTTCCATCGGGATGGCTAAAGTTCGAAATTCTAAACATATCCAAGTAATATGTCATCCATTTTTACCAAAATTGTAAAGGGAGAGATTCCCGCTTACAAAGTGGCAGAAGACGACCGTTTTTACGCCTTTTTAGACATTAATCCCATCCAACCCGGTCATACCTTGGTAATTCCCAAGAAAGAGGTTGATTATATCTTTGATTTGCCTCAAGAAGAGGCGGGAGCGCTCTTTATCTTTGCCCAGCAAGTGGCCAAAGCGGTTAAAAAGGTGGTTCCCTGCAAGCGAATAGGGGTTGCCGTAATAGGCTTGGAGGTGCCACATGCGCACATTCACCTCCTCCCCTTAAACAGCGAGCGTGATATTGACTTTTCAAGACCAAGGTGCGTCATCGCGCCTCAAGAATTTACAAAACTTGCCCAAGAAATCTCAAATGCTTTTCACTCATGAGTTACATAAAGAAAATAACGATTTTGTTTGGCGCTGCCATTCTTTTTTTCAACGCTTGCAACTCCTCTTCCAAAGCAAAGGTGGAGGGGACGTTTGCCGGCTACCCAGACGATACACTCGACTTTTACCGCTTAAATCTTTCCGAATTGGTGAAGGTAGATTCAGTTGTCACCAACAGTCAAGGCGGCTTTAAGGTTCGTTTGGAGACAAAAAGCGGCTTTCCGGAGTTTTACTACGTCATGAATCGCGAAAAAACGCTCTCCTCTCTATTGGTTTTGCCGGGAGACCGCATCTCCATTACGGCTGATTCTTTGCAACGCATACAAAATGTAACAGGCTCAGATGAGACAAGGTTCCTGCATGAAGTGGAGTCGGGAATGGCCAAAGCACGCCATCAATTTGACTCCTTGATGCGGCTCTTTGTGGCATTGGATTCTAACACTCCTGAGGCAATTGAGCTTAATTATGCTTTGGGAGAGCTTTATGTGAAACAAAAACAGGCGGCCATCAAGTTTATCTTTACCCACCCCCGCTCCATGGCGTCGGTTCAGTTGATGTTTCAAAGTTTTTCGGATGACCTTCCCCTTTTTGCAGATGTAAATGACGCCCTCTATTTTCAACGTCTATACGATTCACTACAGCCCCTCTACCCAAGATCCCCCTATATTGCTGCTTTACGCGACCAGAGCGAATGGAGAAGAAAAGAGATGGAAATCAACGACATCTTGCTTAATGTTCAGGAGCGTGGTTTTCCCGATTTGGTGATTCCCGATGTGCAGGCAAAACCTGTTGCCCTTTCTGAGTTTCATGGAAAGGTGGTTATCCTCTCTTTCTGGCTGTCTCAGGATCCCGGCCACAGGATGGTCAATCATGAGCTATTGGAACTTTACAGGGTGTATGCTCCCAAAGGTTTGGAAATATATCAGGTTGCCTTGGATACAGATAAGACAGCTTGGGCACGTGCTATTGCCGATCAGGCGTTGCCCTGGATCAGCGTTTGCGACGGATTTGGAGCCGGATCAACAGCCGTTTCTGCATATGCGGTAACCCAAGTTCCTACCTCCTTTATCATTGATAGGAATGGCGACATACTGGGGCGCGATTTTTCTATGGAGCAGCTGAAGGTTGAAGTGGCGAGGCTTTGCAGGTGATTTTTGCCACAAACTCCTTTAGGTAATAAGGTTCAAAGTAGGCAAGGTCTGCAAAACTTTTAGATTGAAAGGCTTGATATGCAGCCTTGCGCATGCCATCAGCAGAAGGCGTAAGTGGAACAAAGCGAGCATTGGGATGCGTAAGAAGGGAGTTGCATTTTTCGACTCCGTCTCCTGTAAAGATGATGTTTCCGTGAGTCAATTCGGCTGAAAAACTGTTGGTATCAATTACTACAGCCTGTGTTGCAGACAGTTTCTCTCCATTGAGGTTATAACAAGCCGTATAGACTTCCATTCGCCTGGCGTCCATCATGGGGATGATGGTGGTCTCTTTTAAGCAAGCGCCCTCCATCCTGTCGATACAATTTTGTGCCATGATTTGCAGGGAGTCGATGGCTATGAGTGGTTTTCCGCTACCAAAGCAAAGCCCTTTTGCTGTCGATACACCTACGCGTAATCCGGTATAGGAGCCGGGTCCGGCACTTACTGCAATGGCGTCACATTGACTGATCTCAATCTGTTGCTCTTTGAGGAGTTGTTGGATCAGGGGAGCCAAAAGGCTTGACTGAGTGCGTGGTTCTTTCAAATGCATGATGGCTAATACGCCATCGCCCTGCGCCAAAGCAACGGAACAGGCTGATGTACTGGTTTCGATGAGTAAGAGGAGAGGCAAGGAGAAAAACTGCTACAATTAGTTGATAGTCACTTCAATTTGAGTCCCTTTGTTCTCTTCTGCGCCCACTTTTTTCTCCTCGGAAATTACCACTTTGGAGTCTTGCTGTAGCAATTTGGAGATGGCAGAGTAGTGGCCAATGACGATTTCATCATTGATATCGATTCCTTGGGTAATCTGAATATGGCTGTGATCCTGAATGCCGGAGCGGATGCGGACCGCTTTTACCGTTTTCCCTTTTTCGTTGTTTTGAACCACAAAGACTTGCTCAAAAACTTCACCCGGGCGGGAAATGTTTTTAAGGCTGTCGGAGACTAAGTCGGCGCGGGTGGTAATACATTGAATAGGAATGGACAAAGCATCAGGAACCGTGGTCGTCTGAATGGCTACAGAGGCCGACATACCTGGTCTGAACGGATTGTCGTGTTCTGAAGTAGTCAACTCTTCGTATGAAGAGGGGAGGATGTAGATTTTAACCTCAAAATTGGTAACTTGATCCAGAGAAGTTAAAGCGCTCTTTGCTGAGTTGGCTATTTGTGTAACTACACCTTGAAACGTATGATTGGGATAGGCATCCACCTCTATCGATGCCATATCGTTTTGTTTGATTCGAACAATATCGTTCTCATTTACATTGACCAACACCTCCATTTGGTTGGAGTTGGCAATACGCATGATCTCCGTTCCGGTCATTTGAAGTGTGCCGACGACACGCTCACCTTTCTCCACATTGAGTTTAGAAACAATGCCATCCATTCTTGCATAAATCGTTGTTTTCAAGAGGTTCTCCTCCGCTTCTTTTAGGGCTGCCTCGTTGCTCTCTACGGTGTATTTGGCGGATTTGAGCTGCTCTTTGGCCATTTCAAATTGATAAAGAGATGACTCATAATCAGCTTCGGATATGGTCCTCTGCTCATACAACGATTTGTTTCGGTTATAAGAGAGTTCGACTTGTTTGAACTGAGCCTCTTGTTGTCCCAACTGAGACTTTGCAGAGTTTAACATGGCCAGCGCCCGATCGCGGCTCGAAAGGTAGAGGTCTTGTTTGATTTTAACGAGCAGGGTACCCGCACGAACAATATCTCCCTCTTTAACATTGAGTTCAATGATCTCTCCGGAAACGTCGGAACTGATCTTTACTTCAACCACCGGCTGTATCTTTCCGTTGGCCGGTATCACTTCTGTGATGGTCTTGTATATCGGCTTGGTGGTGGTTATGGTAATACCTTTCTCTTCTTTTGTTTTAACGTAATAGACAAGGGCTGCAATAAGTACA
>WQYK01000151.1 GCA_009781275.1 Bacteroidales bacterium
CTTGGATTGATAAAAAGCGTCGCAAGTAGTACGCACGTGAAAGAAAACAGCGTTGAGATTGGCTGCTTTAAAAATGTCAAAGTAGGCGATGATTGCATTTTTTTGAATGGTGCGGGCTTCTTCTCTCTCCGCTTCGTTTGTTCCATCGAACTTGGGAACACGAACTTCGGAGACCCAAGTACTAAAGTTTACGGTGTGCAACCATGCCGCTCGCATTTCACGTTTGGGACTTTGAGCACACAAGGTAATGCCCGTTGCCGTTAACAGCAGAATTGATGTAATGATTTTTTTCATTGTTGTGGGGATTTATGATTGATGATTTGTGAGTGACGGTTGTTAATGCCTGATTCGAACTTGTTTGGATGGGATGCTTTCGTTCCACATTCTATCTAATGCGGTGACTACATATACATACTCTTTGTTCTCTCTTTGAGTTGGGAGCAGGTATTCGTTTTTCCGTACAACCTTTACAATCTTTTCTGCATTTTCCAGATTGATGAGCTCGTTGGTAGCAAAACGATAGATGCAGAACCATACCGCCCTGTCCATTTCTGTGGCTGCAGCAGGAGCGCTCCAGGTGATGCGGGTTTGGCCTCCGGAGCGAACCACCCTAAGGTCTTTGGCAGGAGCGGGAGGGGTCGATTTGAGGTGTGTATAAGCCGGAATCAAGGCGGGATATTTTTGATAGTCATTTGCCAATGAGTCAATGATCCCGTTTGGATTTCGCGACAATCCATAACCTGACCACCAGATATTTCCATGAACATTTGGATCACTACGCATCATCCTCATTTTGCGGTACAGTTGTTGCTCCACCGTACCGTCCGGCATTCTTGCATCAATGAGAGAGCTCAGGCTTTGCCCTAAATAGAGTTGTACGCCAAAGTTATTTTTTGACCACCATTCGATGAGGGGCTCATAGCTGGCTGTTCTGTGTCCGATGGCGTAGTAGAGCTGCGGGGCGTTGTAATCGATCCATTTTTCTTGTACCCAAAGGCGTACATCTGCAAAAAGATCATCATAATTGGTTTGTAAAGTATTTGTTAAAGAACCTGTGGAGTCAACACGGGCATTTCTCCATACGCAAAATGGGCTGATGCCAAACTTTACCCATGGTTTGATCGCTTTGATGGTATCGGCAAGTTGTTTTACCAGGATATTTACATTGTCCCGACGCCAATCATTCTTTTCATATCTGCCAAATCCTTGTCCGGCATGGTATTTCAAAAACGAGGCTTCATCAGGAAACTCCAAAAATTCAACTCTGTACGGATAAAAATAGTCGTCAAAATGGACGCCGTCCAAATCGTAACGACTTACCACATCTGCAATAACAGCTAAGGTATGGGCGCGGGAATCGGGCTCACCCGGATCAAAATAGAGTTGATTGCCATATTTTACAAAGAGTTCGGGACGTTTAAAGAAAAGATGATCCGGATGGAGTTGCTCGTTGGCATTAGAGGTGACCCGGTAGGGATTGAGCCAGGCGTGTAGCTCCATTCCACGTTTATGACACTCATCAATCATAAATTGCAGAGGATCCCAAATCGGATCTGGAGCAATTCCCTGAATCCCTGTAATAAAACGCGACCAAGGTTCGATGCTGTTCATATAAAAAGCATCGGCTTGAGGGCGGACCTGGTAGATCACGGCGTTCATACCTGCACGCTCAAATGAGTCGAGCAGCGCCACATAGTGTGCCCTCATCTGGTCAGGCGTCATGGTTCTGTATTGCGAATTGCCAACGGTGTGTATCCAGGTACCGCGAAACTCGCGCTTGGGTGGTTGCCCCCTGAGCAGGGCGGTTGCCATAATGATGCAGCTTAAAACTAAAATAGCTTTAACAGAGATGTTTTTATTCATGTCGGTGTTGGGTGATGTAAAACATGTTCCAAAAGTAAGAAAAAATTCTGATATTTGCCTATTTAAATCGCATTATCATTCAAGTACAATCATGATTACACCCCAACTGATTAATCCCCAAAGCATCGTTGTTGTTGGAGGATCAGAAGATATTCAAAAGCCCGGAGGCAGGGCGCTCAAAAACCTGATCGACTATGCTTATAAGGGTAAATTATACGTTGTCAACCCTAAAGCCGACACGATTCAGGGCATTTTTTGCCATCGCCGTGTAGAAGATTTGCCACAAACCGACCTTGCCATCATCTCGCTTCCAGCGGCGCTCTGCCCCTCTACTGTTGAGACTCTGTGCACCCAAAAGGAGACCAAGGCGTTTATCATCTTCTCTGCCGGATTTCATGAGGAGAGTGAGGAGGGTGCGCGGTTAGAGGCGCAAATAGTGGAGTCTGTAAACAGGGCAGGCGCTTCGCTGATCGGCCCTAATTGCATAGGCGTGATGAACCAATACTATACCGGCGTCTTTACCCTGCCTGTTCCTCCCTTCTCACCTACCGGAGTTGACCTTATCTCCGGGTCAGGCGCCACGGCGCTCTTTATTGTGGACGCCGCCATGAGAAACGGCATCTCTTTTTCCAACGTCTTTTCTGTGGGCAATAGCGCGCAAATGGGTGTAGAGGAGGTTCTAAGGGAGCTTGATTTGCAGTATATAGAAGGTGAGAGCGCTCCGGTTAAGTTGTTGTACATAGAGAGCATCAATAAGCCCGATCTGTTGTTGAAGCACGCGGCTTCGCTCATTCGCAAAGGGGTGCGCATTGCCGCCATCAAGGCGGGATACAGCGAGGCGGGCAGTCGCGCAGCGTCTTCACACACCGGCGCCCTCGCTTCTCCGGACAAGGCGGTTGACGCCCTGTTTCGCAAAGCAGGCATTATCCGGTGTTACGGACGTGATGAATTGGTCACTGTGGCTTCGATTCTCCTGCAACCACTACCCAAAGGAAAGCGTATGGCCATCATTACACATGCAGGGGGACCGGCCGTCATGCTCACAGACGCACTCTCAGAGAACAAGATCCAAATACCCCATTTTGAGGGAGCTAAAGCTGACGCCCTGCTAAAGAAGCTTTACCCGGGTTCGTCTGTGGCCAACCCCATCGATTTTCTTGCTACAGGAACAGCAGAACAGTTAGGGGCGATTATTGACTTTTGTCAGCACGACGTCCCTGATATTGACGCCATGGCCATTATCTTTGGTTCACCCGGATTAACGCCCGTTTTTGATGCATACGACATGATTGACCAAAAGATGAAGAGCTGCACAAAGCCCATCTACCCTATTTTCCCATCCAACATTACGGTGCGTCAGGAGATCGCCGCCTTTAAGGATAAAGGAAGAATCTTTTTTCCCGACGAAGTGCTCTTTGGCGCTGCGTTGTCGAGAATTCTCAATACCCCTGCCCCTGTAGAAAAAGAGATTGCATTACAGGCTGTTGACACCGTCAAAATTCGCCATATTATAGACACCGCAAGTGATGGCTACCTCCTTCCGGAGCAGGTGCAGCAGTTGTTGGATGCCGCCGGTATCGCCCGCGCCCAAGAGAGGGTCGTCCATTCAGGAGCACAAGCGGAAGAGGCTGCCAACCAACTTGGATTTCCGTTGGTGATGAAAGTGGTGGGGCCTGTGCACAAGTCAGATGTAGGAGGTGTTACCTTAAATGTAATCGACTTGAAAACCGTCCGTGATGAATTTAAACGCATGAAGCAAATCGAGGATGCGGTAGCCGTACTCATGCAATCGCAGCTCTCAGGCACACAGCTTTTTGTAGGCGCCAAACGTGAAGGCGGATTTGGACACACTGTTTTATGCGGCTTGGGCGGGATTTTTATCGAGGTGCTTAAAGACATCAGCCATGGATTATCGCCCTTGTCCAAGGAAGAGGCGCAAAAGATGATACAGAGTTTAAGAAGCTATTCATTAATTAAAGGAGTACGTGGACAGGAAGGCGTAAATGAAGAGATGTATCGGGATATTATTTGCAAACTATCCGCCCTCTGCAACGCTGCTCCGGAGATTGCCGAGATGGACATCAACCCACTCTTGGGCACTCCCTACCATGTTACCGCAGTTGATGCCCGAATACGGATTGAAAAACCGTAAATAGATTGAAATTATCACCCATTTTATCATTTTCTCTTATTGTTTAAAAGTTTTTGTTTGGTATCAATGATTTTTTATTATTTTTGCGCGATAAAAGTCAAACAATCAAAAATCATACAAACATGGCACTTAAAGGAGCAATTGTGGTAGATACAGAAAAATGCAAAGGCTGCAGCGTTTGCGTTGTAAACTGCCCCACCAAGACCATTGCATTGGCTAAAGAGGTCAATAGCAAAGGGTACAACTACGTCTATATGGAAAATCCCCAAACATGCACCGGCTGCACCAACTGCGCAACCGTGTGCCCGGACACC
>WQYK01000152.1 GCA_009781275.1 Bacteroidales bacterium
AGAATATCATTGTAATTCAACTGCCTAACCATCGGATCCGGCCGAGGTCTTACCGCAGCTCTAAAAGGGTAGTCGACAACCTGTTTCAAAGTCTCGTCGGTATGTCGGGTGGCAAAGGGGGCAAAACTGATCGCATACTCCTGGGTGGACGGCATTAAAACGATTTTATCTTTTAGTGTGCCTTTAAGGGCGTACAGCTCATCAAAAGTCTTGGCTGTAATCAGAACAACCTTGCCTTTTATGGCAGATTGAGTACCGCCGCTCCACCCTACCGGAGCGGCAGGAATGGCAATGTAGTAGGGAGCAGTCATGGCAACATAGATTTTGTTCACATCCCAACCCCCTCTTGGCCATGGGCGGGCAAATTCGACCCTTGGATTGTGGAGGTTGTACTCCTCCATGATTTGCTTGGCGATTTTGTAGCCCCGCTCCATTCCGTCCGATCCGGTCAAGCGGGGTCCGGCCAAATCGAGCAATAAGTAGGAGAGGCGCTCTACATCTGAACTTTGTCTTTCTTCTTGTTTAATCTTCTGTGCTACAGATAAATCAAGTCTTTCTTGTTGGGCATTCAGCGTAACGCCCAAAAAGAGACAGCCTGCAATGGCTATGGTTGTAATGTGTCTTCTTTTCATAGTAAACGACAAAAATAGTATTTTTTTCCGCATCTTTGTATACTTAAATCTTTTTTTGATTGAACGCCGTTGCTGATAACTTTTTTGGAGGAAAACGCTACCACTCCTTTGCTGCAAACATTAAAGCCCGCTATGGAGGGCGTCTGCAAAAAGTGGTGATCGACGCCGGCTTTAGTTGCCCCAATCGGGACGGCACGCTTGGAATAGGTGGTTGTACATACTGCCTCAACGACGCCTTTCATCCCTCCTACAGCCACCCGCAACTATCTTTGCACCGCCAAATTGACGAAGGCATTCTTTTTCACCATGAACGATATGCTCGTGCAAAAGGCTATTTGGCTTACTTTCAATCTTTTTCAAACACTTACGCTCCTTTGGAGAGACTCAAAGAGGTGTACGAAGAAGCCCTGAGTCATCCCCAAATCAAAGGTTTGGTCATCGGCACCCGTCCCGACTGCGTGGATGCCGAAAAACTCGACTATCTGGCGGAATTAGCCCGTAAACACGTCATCTTTATCGAGTACGGAATCGAATCTTGCTACAACCGCACGCTTGAGCGCATCCGGCGTGGCCACACCTTTGAACAGGCACGGGAAGCGGTAGTTCAAAGCGCCCAACGCGGCCTACAAACGGGCGCCCATTTTATCTTTGGACTGCCGGGCGAAACCAAAGACGACATCAAACGCACTGCCGACATCATCAGCGCGATGCCCCTCACCTCCGTGAAGTTTCATCAGCTTCAAATTGTGAAAGGTACGCAGATGGAGGAGGAGTATCGGAACTATCCCGATGATTTTGTCACTTTTAGCCTGCCGGAATATATCGATTTCTTTATTGACTATTTAGAGCGATTTAACCCCGCCATTGCCATCGAACGCTTTGCCGGTGAAGTTCCACCTCGATTTGTGACGCATACGCCTTGGGGTTTGGTTCGTTACGCCGATTTGGTTCGGATGTTGGAAAAACGGCTGGAGGAGCGGGGGACTTGGCAGGGTAAAGCCAAAACTCTCATAGATTAATGATTTCCGAACGGATACTTTTGATGAGCCTTTGATCAATGCCGAGTCCTTTCGCATATTCTTCGAGTTTACCGGCAGCGTTGTTTACGGCGTCAAACAATGCTTTATAGCCCTGAATATCGTTTCTCAATGCAACCGTTTCCAAGTCCTTTCGTGTAATGTCTTTGTTTTTCCCATTTACTGTTAGAGAGTGGCGGTTGGCATAATCGGGAGCCGAAAGATCAACGCTAAAGGTTACATCGTACGCCGGAGAGAGTCGCCACCTCCCGTCAGGTTCCATGCAAAAGGTAAAATTTTTAGAATGGTCGTCCACATTCCGCAACACCACGTTAAACACCATCCGTAAAAACTGCTGTTTGCTCTCTTCATACGGCAAATTGAGGCGACGAATCACAACAAAAATATCTTCATAGCTGTTGCTTCCCGGCAACATCGCTGCAAGCGTTTGCGTATGTATCCGTTTGTTGCCGACACGATCGAAACGGCGTGTCAAAAAGTGCGTAACATTACCGTATTCACGCAGTTCTGATTGCATCATGTCGATTCCGGCATCTAACGCCATCCGGTAATAGATATATTCCAATTTGGCAAAAGGATAAACCGAATGATCGTCGTATTTTAGGATAAAATGCTCAAAATCATTGTGGATCACTCCTTGACCGGAAATGACCTCCCCTGTTGCCGGATGTATGGCCACAATCGCTTTGGGGCGCTTACCTCCCGGCGAAGAGCTAATTTTTATCAAGTCTTGCCACAAAACAGAATTATCCTCGCTCAACACAACACTCTCCCTGACATTCAATACTTGCTTGGAAAATTCATACAAAAGTTGCACATCTACCCCAAAAGCGGAATGATTGCCTAAGTCATACGCCGGTTCAAATTCAAGCGCCCCCATTGCCCGACTTCCGATAAATGAGAGGTGGTCAATGGGAGTAACCTCTTTCATGGGAATACGGTGATTGCGCAGCCATGCCTTAAAGAGCGAATTCCCCCACTTATCCGGTAATGAGTCGGCGATTGCAGGAGGAAGTCCCTGATACAGTCCATCTTTATCTCCAATCCAAGGCACCTGTTTTTGGCTGCGGTAAACATTGACCGGCATCGTAAATGGAGCAAAGTCCAAACCCTGCTCCAAAAATGATGGGTCGTACTCTAATGCGGCAACGTTGTTTCTCTTATCCCAGGCCAAATAACCAACCGTCATGCCCCATATCTTCACCTTCACCACGTTCGTTTCCATACTCCTATTTTTTATTTTTCTTCATAAACAACGCCCGCGGACTTTCGGGAAGTTTTGGAAGAAGCTTCTCCATCTCTTCCAGGCAATCAATGGCCCGGAGCAATTTGACAAATGAAGCCAATGTGATACCGGTTAGTGAGCCGCTTTCAAAGTTACTGACTGTAAACACGCTGATGCCGGATTTCACAGCAACGTCTTTTTGAGTATGCCCCATTCGTTTTCTGTAATCTCTGTATTGTCTTCCCAGTTTATGTATGATATCGCTGCCCGATTTTTCGTAGATTTCACTATACATCGTCAATTTTTTGCAAATATAGATATATCTACAATAATATCAAAATAAGAAATAAAAATAGAGATATTTCTATTCTTTACTTCTTAGTCCCCGTCATAATCCCCGCATCGGTATCGGTATTGTCTAATCGTTTATCGGCAGCTTGGTATTTGCGTCCAAAGTTGAGGTTCAGCGAAAAATTAAGCAGAAAGACCTGGCCCAAACCATTGGTATATACACTTGAAGTATAGGGAGCCAACACAGAGTAGTTTTTGCTCCCAACCGAATACTCGCTCGTAAACGGATTGATTACGATTATAGTTACGCCCCACTTTGGGGTATTATAACCGGCAAAGAGATGAATCAGGCCCTCGCCTATGTCTAATGTTTCACCCCAAAAGCTATTCCACCGCATGTAGCCCTCTCCGCCCAGCGACCAATTTTTATAGTTTGCCATCAAAGAAGAGCGGATTTGCCAGTTGCTGTAGGTGTGCAGGTAATCGGATCCCAGGCTGATGTAACGATTAAACCTGGGAGTCAGGCTTAAAGTGATGTACTCTTTCCATGGTTTGAGTCTAAATGTCAACTCTGTATGTAAGCGATGAAATGCCTGTTGGTTAAGGTTGGTATGAATAAAGCTGCTGTCCAAAAGAAATATTTGTTCCATAATCGGTTTGTGGTCATATCGGTAGTGAGCAAAAAACTCTGCGCCAAAAATCCCATGGTTGTATCCGGCGTTGACGGTGTTGGATGCAAACCATACCGTTTGTAAATTGGGATTGCCCTGTTGAACCTGAATGGCGTCAATATTTTGTGTGACGTTATTCAAATCGGACAAAGAAGGCGCATAACCGGACACAAAGCCGTTATAACGGATATATGCTTTGTCATTGATATTGTACACAAGACGTAACGCGGGGCGAAATATATATTTTGTAACACTACGCTCATCCTGGCTGTTAAACGTTCGCATCAAACCTAATCCAAACGTATAGGTAAATTTGTTCTTACGCAGTTGGGCTTCTGCATATCCATAAGTTTGAGA
>WQYK01000153.1 GCA_009781275.1 Bacteroidales bacterium
CCGCAGAACAGGCGGAACCGACCACATGTCGTTTGACAGAATCGGACTACCTGCCTTTCAATTCATTCAGGACGATTTGGAGTATGGCCGCGGCTACCACACCCCTATGGACACCTACGAACGCCTGATCCTTGCCGACCTGCAATACAACGCCGCCATCGTAGCCCTGCTGGCCCTCTCCGCCGCCATGGACAACGGCAAGATCCCTCCCAAACCGCTCCCTGCCAACTTTTCGATGCAACTACAACGTAGATAACTCTATTTTCCAATCCTCCACACTCCCTCCTGACGAAAAGCGGAAATGGTTTGTCGCTTGGCGGCGGAGGTGACGGCTGAGGGATTTAGTCGGTTTTCTTTTATGTAGTCAGAGAGTTTCACGATCTCTTTGCCACGCAGGTATGTGAGTCGCTTGTGAAACGATTCGCAAAGTGCAAGATAGAGATAGTCAGAAAATTTACTTGATTTTCCTTTGACACGCCATTCATCAAAAATGGGATAGTAATCGACCCTCTTGCCTTTGTTTTGAATAATCACAGGCGGGTATCCCAAGGCGGCAAATTGCATATTAATGATGAGCCTGCCCATCCGTCCATTGCCATCGCAAAAAGGGTGAATCGTTTCAAATTGCAAATGAAACTCTGCAATCTTCTCTAAAAAATAGTGGTCATCACTGCTGTAATACTGGTTGATCACATCTTCGAGCATCGACCTTACTTGCTCTGGCGGTGGCGCAATGTGCCATCCTATACGAACATATTCGCCCGTTTTTCTTATACGTCCGGCAAAGCGATCCTCAATGCCACCCAGCAACATTTGGTGTAACAATTCAATGCTTTCTACACTAAGTTCATAGTTAGGACGCGTCCAAAGATATTTGATGACACGTGCTAAATTGGTGGCTTCATACGTCTCTCTTAAGGAGACTTCACGCATTAATGCTTGAGCCAAAAGAATCTTTTCCGTCTCCTTAAGTGTGAGGGTTGAGTTTTCAATCGCATTGGAATTGTAAACCATTTCTGGCAATTCCGATTCGGTAATCATCTTTAGAAAATCGTCGTGGGTATTACGGAGTTGCTCATACGCCAACTTCAACTCTTTAATTTTATCTTTTTTAGTTTGATTAATCATGATAAAAACATCGATTCTAATTTGCAAATTTACGAAAAAAATCAATTTCTTCGTGAATACATAGTGTTTTTCTATGTTCATTCACGGTTTTTTTAAAAAAACAGACGAAAAGCGCTCAACCTTCTTTTAAAGTACAACAGGGAAAAATACCATATCCGGCACGCACTATTAATACGGCGCTATTCTCGCATTTTTTTTGGATATCACTTCTTTTAACTTGTATGTATTTCCACCTTCCCCAAACGTATATCCCTGAGGGAGAACAAATCTTACTGTATTATTTGGATCATACCCTACGTAAGTTATTAATACTTTGATTCTGTATGTAAAGCCCTCTTCATACGTAAATCCATATATGCTGTTTGGGTATTGAAGAAAAACTTCCTTTGTTTTTTCGTTCGTTAGTTCTATTGCATATTTTGTAATTTTCTCCTCCGGGTAATCGATACTATATAAGAAAAATTCTACAAGATCCGGGGCTACAGTAAAAGTTGCTGTTATCGTCTTTTCCTTGTTCTGGTCGAAATCAAGAAGAAAACACCCTATCAGGCCAAAAGAAAGAATGCTTATTGATGCTACAAAGAAAAGTCGTTTCATGATTCTTGGATGACGCCGCAACGGCTTAACACCGCAAAGATAGGAAAAAACAAAATACCAAACTATATTTGCATCACAAAATAAAATGCCATGATGGAACGACAAAAAGCACTCATTCTTCTTTTAAAGTACAACAAGGAAAAATACCATATCCGGCACGCACTCACCGTAGAAGAGGTGATGAAGTGGTGTGCAGCCCAACTGGGACACGACGTCAACTATTGGGGCATCGTTGGTCTGTTGCACGACATTGATTACGAAATGTACCCCGATGAGCATTGTCAGAAAGCGCCTGAGATACTCAGGTCGGAGGGCTACAGCGAAGATTTTATTCGCGCCGTTTGTGCACACGCTTATGGTATGAGGGTAGATATCAAGCCGGAGCACCAAATGGAGAAGGTACTCTTTGCCATAGACGAGTTGACCGGAATCGTTGGCGCCGCCGCCCTGATGCGTCCCTCTAAAAGCATCTCCGACATGGAGTTGAAAAGCCTTAGAAAGAAATTTAACGACAAAATTTTTGCAGCCAAATGCTCAAGAGAGGTGATCAGGCAGGGGGCTGAGATGTTGGGCTGGGAGTTGGATCGGGTACTGGAGATGACTTTAGAGGCCATGCGTGCTTCTGAACGCGTGGTATCCGATCAACTTGAAGCAATATGCGGCTCAAGTTAGTTAGAACCGCTTAAAACTATACCCTCTCTTTTTCAACTCAGTCATCAACTCATCCAACCGATCGTAGAACTTGTCGGGACGGCGGTCTGAGGTGCCGGGATGGATCAGGAGGATGGCGCCGTTGAGCCTGTTCTTTTCGTCCATGTCGAGGACGTGGTCAAACAGGGTTTGAGAAGAGCGGTAGTTTCTCATCTCCGGAGTGGTGTAGTCTGCGTTGGTAAGGCTGCCCGGGGTGAGGTTCATCACCCTGAGGCCAAGTGTGGCGGAGACTTTGACCGTCTCGTCGTTGTAATATTCGTAGGGAGGTAAGTACCACAGTTGTTTGTCGGCGGAGACGCCAAATTTTTCCAGCTCTTTCACATTTCGCATGATGTCGTTTCTCAGGCTGTCGCCTCCAACTAAGGTCTTTTGGCGGTTTTCCCAGGGAGCGTACAAGAGGTGTTTGTCGGAGTGGGGCCCTACGTAGTGCCCTTCTTTGATGATCCGTTCGATTAAAGCCTTATGCTCTACCATCCGCAGGCAATCGCCGGTGAGGAAAAAAGAGCCTAAGGTGTTATGTTTCTTTAACACATCCAGCACTTTATTCCCGCCTTCAAACTGTGTATCGGCAGAAAAAATGAGGGATATCTCTTTCTTTGAGGGATCGCGTCTCACCACAGCGCCGTAGCGGTCGGCGACGTCGGTCACCTCTCCCCACATAATCCCTCCCCGTTGCGAAATCGCTTTGGCCTGCTCCCTACCCCGTTGCTCCATCATGGAGAGGTAGAACGTCAAGGCGGCGGTGCCGCACATGGTGGGCTCGTTGGTGGCGTAGTCACTCATCACGTCGTTATATACGGCCGGTCCCTTTTGGAAAGGAGCAAGGGGGTCAACACGTGGGAGGGAGATCCCCAATTGGGTTCTGTGCCACGACTTTTCCAGCGGTCCGTCAATCAATCCCCCGTAAGGCAACTTCCCATTCACAAATAGGTAAGAGCAGTGGGGATCTGTTGGAGAGACGGCGCCTGCAGGATAACCCACAATCATAGAAGTGCCCCATGGATTACAGCCAAAGAGCCAGTCGCGCAGAGCCGCTTCCATCTCGGCAAAGGAAAAGTCACCCGATGCCTCGCGGTAGAGGTGCGCCTGAGTAATGGCCGCTGTAATCAAGTTGTTGGAGCACCATACGTAGGGTACGCCATTCATAAAAGGCTCCTCTCCTGCCCGATTGCGGATGAGCTGCAATCCCTGGCGCATAAAGTCGGTATATTTTTTACTGATGAACGCATCTTCCGATTTTGCCAAAAGATAGTGTCCCAAGTTGATAAAGGGATAGAACTGATAGTGGCGGGCGCGCCCGATCTCCATCCAGGGGGTGATCGGCTCCAACTGCCCCCAGTAGTCGGCCTCGGTGCGCCATTTGGCCTCTTTGGTAAGGGAGTAGAAGGTGGCGGCGGCTAATTCAACATCATCCACATAGTTGTCCTCTTCGTAGAAATAGGGAGATACCACGCTGGCGGTTTGGGTATTTCCCGGACGCTCCACGGCAAAGTCGTAAGCGGGTTGCGCCCGATCCCTCATCCTTTGGGCAAAGGCGGGATCGATCTCTTTAAACAGCTCGGCGCCTAAAGCAAAGCTCGAAGCAAATTTACCTGCAGAGGAGGCCACGCCTGTGGTACGGTTGTAAAAGATGTTGCCCGTTCTGGGATGGGGCAAACCTTGGCGCTCGCCGGTGATAAAATAGACGGGACGGCCACTACCCGGGCCCCAGCCGTAGTCGACCTTGTCGGTGCTGGGCAGGCGAAAACC
>WQYK01000154.1 GCA_009781275.1 Bacteroidales bacterium
CAATAAGAGTGGCATTAAAATCTTGCATGACTTTTCGATCCCATTTTTAATACCCCTTACAACAATCACTGCAGCGATTCCAAGCAGCAGCAAGTGCCACATAATGGGACGAATAGGCGACTCTACAAAGGTCGAAAAATTGTGGTCTAACACATTGGCGTCGGTAGAAAAGCCTTTCACTGACTGAAAAATATATTCAACCGTCCATCCACCGACCACGCAATAGAAAGAGAGGATGGCAATAGAGGCGGCCACGCTGAGCGCCCCGATTCCCCACCAGGCTGTTCCGGGGGCTAATTTATAAAAAGCGCCAAACACATTGCTTTGGGTGCGTCTGCCGATGATAAATTCCGAGAACATGATGGGCATGCACAAAACAACTACAAATACAAGGTATAGAATAATATAAGCTGCTCCGCCATGCGTGCCTACCATGTAGGGAAAGCGCCAGAAGTTTCCAAGCCCTACGGCTGATCCGACTACGGCAAGGAAAACGCCAAGTTGACTGCTAAATTGGTCTCTTGAATTTTGCATAAGAAAAGTATTAAGAATAGATATTAAACGGGTCGATATTGTGGTTGTGTTGCAACAAGGTACGGGTGTAGACCACAAAAGAGAAGGGGTATGGAAAAGCAGCGCCGCACTGATGGTCTTCTCTAAAAATCTCTTTCCATTGCCGCCAATCCACAAGCGGGAAAAAGGTGTCTGCTTGTGGGATAGGAGCTTTTACGTGGGTAATGTAGAGCTTGTTGGCTAAAGGAAGCGTTTGGCGGTAGACTTCGCCGCCGCCAATGATGAATACCTCATTGGTGGGGTCGGATTGTGAAGCCAAAGAGAGGGCCTCGGGCAAGGATGAGGCAACTTCGATTCCCGGTTGAGGGTCAATGGCGATGTCGCTAAGTACGATGTTTCTGCGATTGGGTAGGGGACGTCCGATTGAGGCAAAGGTGTTGCGCCCCATTAAAACGGTATGTCCGGTGGTGACCCGCTTAAAGTACCGGAGGTCCTCAGAAATCTTCCAAAGAAGTTCCTGCTGACAGCCTATGGCGTTGTTGGGGGCAAGTGCGACAATGATAGAGAGCATGAGCGTAAGGAGGTTAAATGGCAATAGGGGCTTTGATGGCCGGGTCGGGGTTATAGTTTTCTAAAGTAAAATCGTTATAATCAAATGAAAAAATGTCAGAGACATGAGGATTGAGGCGCATTATGGGCAAAGCCTTTGGCGTGCGCTGCAACTGCGTTTTGACCTGTTCAATATGATTGGTGTAGATGTGGGCGTCTCCAAAGGTATGGACAAAGTGGCCGGGTTGCAGTCCGCACACTTGAGCGAGCATCAGGGTGAGCAGGGCGTAGGAGGCTATATTAAAAGGTACGCCCAAAAAGAGGTCGGCGCTGCGCTGGTAGAGCTGGCACGAGAGTTTGTTGTCGGCTACATAAAATTGAAAGAGGGCGTGGCAGGGGGGGAGCGCCATGTTGTTGATTTCTCCTACGTTCCATGCGCTGACGATGTGGCGGCGCGAGTCGGGTTGGGTTTTAAGACTCTGGACCAAAGCGCTTATCTGGTCAATTTGTTTTCCGTCTGCAGTTGGCCATGAGCGCCACTGATGGCCGTACACAGGGCCTAAATTTCCGTTTGCATCGGCCCACTCGTCCCAGATGGTGACGCCGTGTTGGTTGAGCCATGCGATGTTGGTGTCGCCTTTTAGGAACCACAGCAGTTCGTAAATGATTGATTTTAGGTGAATTTTCTTGGTGGTAAGCAACGGAAATCCCTCCTGCAGGTCCATCCGCATCTGGTAACCAAAGATGCTGATGGTGCCGGTGCCGGTGCGGTCGCTCTTAAGCGTTCCGTGCTCAAGGGTGTGTTGCAGCAGGTCTAAATAGCACTTCATTCGACAAAGGTAAAAAAAAAGTCGTACCTTAGCAGGTCAAAAAAATCGACGATTACAAATATGTACAGAACACACACCTGCGGAGCGCTCCGCATCACCGACAAAGGTTCGGAAGTTTGTTTGGCCGGCTGGGTACAGCGGCTGCGTAAATTGGGAGGGATGACCTTTATAGACCTTAGAGACCGCTACGGAATCACGCAACTTGTTATTGAAGAGCAGGCGCCTGTCGACCTGCACCATACAGTTGATTTGCTGGGACGCGAGTTTGTGATTCAGGCAAAGGGCAAAGTATTGGAACGCAGTAATAAGAATACTAAAATCGATACAGGGGAGATAGAGATAGCGGTGTCGGAGCTGGTTATCCTAAACGCTGCACAAACGCCTCCCTTTACGATAGAAGACGAAACCGACGGCGGAGAAGAGCTCAGAGCGGTGTACCGTTACCTTGATTTGAGGCGCAACCCCTTAAAGCGCGCCATCATGCTGCGCCACACCATGGCGCATGAGGTGAGGAACTACTTGTCGGGCCAACGTTTTCTCGAAATCGAAACACCCGTATTGATTAAATCGACCCCAGAAGGCGCCCGCGACTTTGTGGTGCCCTCGCGCATGAACTTGGGCCAGTTTTACGCCTTGCCGCAAAGTCCTCAGACCTTTAAGCAGTTGTTGATGGTGGCGGGCTACGACCGTTACTTTCAGATTGTGCGCTGTTTCCGTGATGAAGACCTGCGCGCCGACCGTCAGCCCGAATTTACCCAAATTGACTGCGAGATGGCCTTTGTGGAGCGCGAAGATGTGCTCAACACCTTTGAAGGATTGGCCAAACATCTCTTTAAGAGCGTACTCTGCGATTATATGGGGCATGGGCAACATCCCCGCTTTAGTCAGCCCTTTCCCCGAATGAGTTATGCCGACGCCCTGCGCTACTACGGTACGGACAAACCCGACATTCGTTTTGAGATGAAAATTTGCGACCTCACTTCGTTGGCCCAAGGACATGGATTTGGTGTTTTTGACAGCGCCGACTATGTGGGCGGAATTTGTGCCAAAGACGCCGCCGACTATACCCGCAAACAGTTGGATGAGTTGACCGAATGGGTTAAACGCCCGCAGATAGGCGCTAAAGGATTGGTATATGTGCGCATCACATCAGAGGGCATCAAGTCGAGCGTAGATAAGTTTTATACTCCTGAGCTATTGCAACAATGGGCCACCCAAATGGGCGCTGTTGAGGGAGATTTGATGCTGGTATTGTGCGGCGATGTAAAGAAAACGCAAGAAGCGTTGGGCGCGTTGCGCTTAGAAATGGGCAACCGTTTGGGATTGAGAAAAAAAGAGGACTATGCCCCCCTTTGGGTCTACGATTTTCCGCTTTTGGAGTGGGACGACGAGACTCAACGCTTTTACGCTATGCACCACCCATTTACATCGCCAAAGCCGGAAGATTTGGCTAAGTTTTGTAGCAACGGCAAAGAGGATTTGAAACAGGTGTGCGCCAATGCCTACGACTTTGTAATCAATGGAGTGGAGATTGGCGGGGGGTCGATACGGATTCACGACACAGAGGTTCAAAAACGAATGTTTGAAGTTTTGGGTTTTTCTCAAGCGGACGCAGATTATCGATTTGGTTTTATTATCAACGCCTTTAAATACGGCGCTCCTCCCCACGGCGGCATTGCTTTTGGTTTTGACCGCTGGTGTGCAGTCTTTGGAGGCTCAGAGAGCATCCGCGACTACATCGCTTTCCCCAAAAACAATTCGGGACGCGACATGATGTTGGATGCACCCTCTTATATAGACGCAGCACAAATGAAGGAGTTGGCCTTGGAGAGTACCGCAGTTGGCAAATCATGAACACCCATTACGGCTCCAAAGTTTTTTTGACGGAGCAGATTAAAGAGCTTGACCGTTTAACGCTTTTGACGCAAAACATTACTGAGGAGGCATTGATAAAACGTGCAGCCTGTGCGTTTTTTGATGCAATATACAAGATGTATCCTCGACAACGGAACGTTCATATCTTTTGCGGCCCAGGGAACAACGGAAACGACGGACGCGCTTTGGCGCCTTTGTTACAAGATGCGGGATATGAAGTCGATTTGTTTGACCTCATTACAGATGAGTTCAAACCGTTGCCCACGATTTGCGAATCGACCCTACTGATTGACGCCCTCTTTGGCGCGGGGCTCAACCGTCCGTTGGACGGAGTGGCGGCAACATGGGTGAGGTGGATGAATGGCGC
>WQYK01000155.1 GCA_009781275.1 Bacteroidales bacterium
ACTAATCAAAACCGCACACTCAGAACAGATCACGCTCTACTTCTACTGGGGAGACAAAAGCGCGTTATTGCTCCCTTTTCTTAAAAAAAGAGCCCCATTTCACAAAACCGTCGTCCGCTTTCACGGCTCAGACCTTTACGAAGAAGCAAACGGAATCCACCCTTTTCGCCGCCTCCTCTTTCCCGCCATTGACTTGGCCTGTCCCGTCTCTCAACACGGAGCACACTACCTCCAACAACGCTACGGCACCCTCTCCCCCCCCATTTCAATCTCCCGCTTAGGCACATCCGACCGTAGCCTCAACCCTGAGTCTCAACCCACAGCGCCGTTCCATATAGTAACTTGCGCCCGCTTAATTCCCCTAAAGCGCCTACACTTGATATGGGAAGCCCTGCTGTTGTTATCTCAATCGCAACGCCTCCCTGTTCCTGTGCGTTGGACAATCATTGGAGAAGGTCCTTTACGCCGTGAATTAGAAGAAGCTGTTATGGCTATTGAGACTTCTGCACCCTCCCGCCTCCTCTCCGTTCACTTTACCGGCCACCTCTCTCACGACGACGTTTTGGATCTCTACCGCAAAACCCCTATCGACCTCTTTATGCTCACCAGCAAGAGCGAAGGCGTTCCCGTCTCCATTATGGAAGCGCTCTCCTTTGGCATCCCCGCCATGGCCACAACAGTAGGCGGCGTCCCCGAAATCGTCTCCAACCAAACAGGATATCTATTGCCGACCAACCCAACCCCTACAGAAGTTGCAGAGTCCTTGCTCGATTTTATCCTTTTGCCCTACGATAAACGCAAGATCATACGACAAGCCGCCCGCGCCTCTTGGGAATCGAATTGGAATGCGGAAGCAAACTTTGCGCGGTTTTGTGCTCTACTTTGAGGAGTATCAAAAAAACAAGTTTTTATTGGTATACCGAAAAAAAACACTATTTTTGCAAAGTTTTACAACGTATAGTGATAAAAAGTATGATTAAGCGTGAACTCTTTCTAAAGCCTATTCGTCCGTTCTACGAAATATCGGACTTGGTCAAAGTAATCATTGGTATTCGCAGGTGTGGGAAATCGGTTCTGATTTCTCAAATCGCCGCCGAACTCTCTGAGAGAGGGGTTGATGATAAACATATTATTTTTATCAATTTTGAACTTTTTGAGTTTGCCCACCTGAAAACAGCCTACGATTTACACAAGCACATAACCCCTTTGATCAACAAAAGTGATCAATTCTATATTTTCTTTGATGAAATTCAAATGGTTAGTGATTTTGAACTTGTTGTAAACTCATTACGGGCGCAGGGTAATATCAGCATATTTATTACAGGTTCAAACGCGCATTTGCTTTCCGGTGAGCTTGCTACCTATTTGTCTGGGCGTTATGTCAAGTTTTTAGTTACGCCCTTTACATTTGAAGAGTCCTTGCAAATAACCGGTGAAACAGACTACAAAACAGCGTTTGAAAACTACATGTTATGGGGCGGTATGCCCGGACGGTTTATGTTTAAAAACGATACTGAGATTCAAAAGTATTTGCAAGATGTTTTTGATACCATTATTTTACGCGACATCCTTATTAGAAGAAAAATCAGAGATATCAATCTCTTGAATAACATTATTCAATTTCTTCTCGAAAACTTGGGAAATATTTTCTCTGCCAACACCATTTCTAAATACCTCAAATCACAGAGCCGTAGCGTCTCGGCAGAAACTTTGTATAATCATATTGAGTATATTGTAGAATCGTTACTATTTACAAAAATCAATCGTTATGACGTTAAAGGAAAAAACGTTTTTGCCACCCTCGAAAAATATTACATCACAGACATGGGTTTGTTGCAACTTAAACGAGGCTTGGTTACAGAACATCTTGGAGGACGTTTGGAGTGCATGGTGGCAAATGAATTACTCGCCAATGGTTATAAAATCAACGTTGGGGTAACGCGTCGTGCAGAAATTGACTTTGTAGCCCAAAAAAACAACGAAACGGAATATATTCAAGTATGTTATCACATTGATTCCGACCAAACCATGCGACGAGAAATAGACGCCTTTGAAGGAATACCCGAAAAAAAACTACTGATTACCGCAGACCATTTCGACTACAGTCAAAAGGGCATCAAGTCGGTAAACATAGTTGATTGGTTGTTGGTGCCAAAATAGCCGTTAGCACAGACCCTTTAATCCAACTTCAACACCGCCAAAAACGCCTGCTGAGGCACCTCTACATTGCCCACTTGGCGCATCCGGCGTTTTCCTTTCTTTTGTTTTTCCAACAGCTTGCGTTTGCGGGAGATATCGCCGCCATAACACTTGGCGGTCACGTCTTTGCGTACCGCTTTAATCGTTTCGCGGGCAATAATTTTGGCGCCGATGGCTGCCTGTACGGCAATGTCAAACTGCTGCCGCGGAATCAGCTCTTTCAGTTTTTCGCACATCCTGCGTCCAAAGTCGTAGGCGTGGGCGCGGTGAATCAGGCTCGACAAAGCGTCCACCTGCTCTCCGTTGAGCAGGATGTCTAATTTCACCAAGTCGGCTTTTTCGTAGCCAATAATATGGTAGTCAAAGGAGGCGTAACCACGCGAGATGCTCTTTAGTTTGTCGTAAAAGTCAAAGACGATCTCTGCTAAGGGGAGTGAAAAAGTGAGCTCGACGCGGTCGCTGGTTAAAAAGTGCTGGCTACGGAGCGTGCCCCGTTTGTCCAAACAGAGCTTCATAATGGAGCCAAAGTATTCCGATTTGGAGATCACCTGGGCATGAATGTAGGGTTCTTCTATATAATCGACTAGGGTTACCGGCGGAAGTCCGGAAGGATTGTGAACGTCTATCTCCTCTTTATGAGTCGTAAAAACTTTATACGAAACGTTGGGCACAGTTGTAATGACGTCCATGTCAAACTCTCTAAAGAGTCGCTCCTGAACAATCTCCATGTGCAACAAGCCTAAGAATCCACAGCGGAAGCCAAAACCCAAGGCCAATGACGACTCGGGCTCAAAAGTGAGGGAGGCGTCGTTGAGGCGTAATTTTTCTAAGGAGGCGCGAAGGTCTTCATATTCGTCGGCCTCAACGGGATAGATGCCGGCAAAGACCATCGGTTTTACCTCTTCAAATCCTGCAATCGCCTCTGTACATGGGCGCTCTACATGGGTAATGGTATCCCCTACCTTTACTTCTACCGCTGTTTTGATACCGGAAATAATATAGCCCACATCGCCCGTGCAGACCACATCCTTAGAAACCATTTTGAGCCGCAGGATGCCCACCTCGTCGGCCTCGTACTCTTTGCCGGTGTTTACAAATTTTACTTTGTCTCCCTTGGCAATGGAGCCGTTTAGCACCTTAAAATAGGCAATAATCCCCCTAAAGGAATTAAATACCGAGTCAAAAATCAACGCCTGCAGGGGCGCCTGAGGATCTCCCTTGGGCGGAGCGATCCGAGTAATGATCGCATCCAAAATCTCCTCAACCCCAATGCCTTGCTTTGCGCTTGCACACAATACGTCTTGCGGCTTGCACCCCAACAGATCAACCACTTGATCCCGCACAGCATCCACCATGGCGGCGTCCATGTCGATCTTATTTAATATGGGTATAATCTCCAGATCGTGGTCAAGCGCCAAATAGAGGTTGGAGATGGTTTGTGCCTGAATGCCTTGCGTGGCATCTACCACCAACAGCGCCCCTTCACAAGAGGCAATGGCACGGGACACTTCGTAAGAAAAATCGACATGGCCGGGGGTATCGATCAAATTAAGTGTATACGTCGAACCGTCCGTATGCGTATAGTCCATTTGAATGGCGTGCGACTTAATGGTTATGCCCTTCTCTTTTTCCAAATCCATTGAATCGAGCACCTGCGATGCCATTTCTCTGGTTGTAAGCGTATTGGTCTTTTCTAATAGCCGATCTGCCAAAGTACTCTTACCGTGGTCAATATGGGCGATGATGCAAAAGTTGCGAATGTGATTCATGACCTGCAAAGGTAGCGATATTTGTTTTAACGTACAATTTGCTTAACTTTGTTGTGGTCTGATTCTATCATTTTGTTCTCATGACATCTATC
>WQYK01000156.1 GCA_009781275.1 Bacteroidales bacterium
CACCGTAAAGGCAAGCAACCACTTTATCTCGGAACACCTTTGGGGCCATATCATCAAAAAGCACCTCCTCACCATCTTCCTCTGGACTTTTGGCGCACTGCTCTGCATCGAACTGGGCATGCAGTACCTCCATTTGGATCAATGGGTGATGAAAAACGGCTATGTGGTGCTCCTGATAGCCGCCCTCATTGGCCTCATTCCCGAATCGGGGCCGCACCTCATCTTTATAGCCCTCTACGCCTCCGGCGCTGCACCCTTTAGCATCTTGTTTGCCAATTTTTTTGTACAGGACGGCCATACGGCGCTTCCTCTACTGGCAGAGAGTAAAAGCGCCTTTGTTAAAGCTAAGGCAATCAAGCTTGTGGTGGGGGTTGCTATTGGGAGTTTGTTGTTTTTTGTGGGATTTTAAATAGTGAACTAAAAAATAGTTATATTTGTCAATTCTTTGAGTTCATCCCAAAGAACATACACGGACCATTTAACTAAAATAATTAACAACAACCTAAACTTATCAGTTATGAAAAAAAATTTGTTTGTAACCATTTTTATTTGCACCCTTATCGGATTTACGGCATCGGCGCAGCAACCTACCTTTTTGAAAGGTGACATGGCGGTAAACGCCGGAATCGGATTTGGCGGAAGTTACTACGGCTGGTATACCGGTAGCGGTGTTTCCAAGATACCTTTCCTGTCTATTTCTGCTGAGTACTGCATTATGGACAACCTATTTGACGAAAGAAGTTCTCTGGGAGTCGGTGCGTTACTCGGCTATACTCAAGCAACCGTTAAAGATTTGTGGAAGTGGAGCGACATTGTGATTGGCGCAAGAGGCGCTTTGCATTATGCGCTTGTAGACAAGTTAGATACTTACGCGGGTGTGATGTTAGGCTATGACATCTATCGGTCAAAATACATTGGCCCGGGCTCTTCCTATGTACATGACGGAGCAGGCAGCAGTAAAGTTTCCTACGCCCTTTATGCCGGCGCTCGCTACTACTTTACCGATGCCATTGGCGCCTTTGCAGAACTTGGATTTGGGTACACTATTCTCAATGTTGGAATTGCATTAAAATTCTAATTTACAAAGATCTCTCTACAATGAAAATCATTCGTAACATTTTTATTTTAAGCCTATTTGCTTTTCTAACTATTCCCTTACAGGCGCAGGTTTTAAACAGGATCAGCCGTTCTGCGCAAAATGCGGCTGAAAGGGCTGCCGAAAGAGCCGTCACCAGAAAAGTAGAAAAAGAAGTTACCCAGGCCGTGGAAAAGGCTTTTGAAGGGGGTGAAAAAAAGGAGTCTACTCAAAAAGAGGCCACCACAACCACCACCAAACCGGAGGAACCCGCTCCCACTCCCGCTCCCCATACCGGACCTGTAAGGGAAGCGCCCAAAAATGCGGACAAATTTCCTTTTGAGCATGGCAGTTACGTCCAAGTTGCAGAAGTCTTGGGGGTAGAAGTAAAAATGACCCTTTACTTTTCCCGTTGGGGCGAATGGCAAACTTTAGAAAACAAGTCGGAGATTCGCGTGTTCGGTTTTACCACAAAGGAAGACAAGCTCCACATTACAAAGGGCAACACACGCTGGGATATTGATATGGCCGAGAAGACGGGTGTCAAATATGAGATCACCCACTCTCCGGATGAGACCGATGCGGCCCTCAAAGCCGCTTTGGGAGGCGATCCGGCAGATGGCATGGAAATTATCGAATTAGGGACTGAGAATTACATTGGTTACGCTTGCAGAAAGGTTCAAATCAAATACCCGATCACCGGTATGGACCTGATTTGCCTCACTTACGGCACCCTTGTCATGAAAAGCGACGGTCGCATCGGGCCGCTCAAAACCACCACAAGGATTCTCTCTATTGACCTGAGCGCTCCACCTGCTTCTATTTTTGAAGTTCCTGCGGGTGTGACCATTACAAGTAATTAAAAGAGTCGGTACAAAACAATACCATTGATGAGGGGAGGTATGATCAGACCTTCTCTCATTTTTTTATTTAACTTTTATTCACTATTTTTGTCAAACATGTAAATATGATCGATATGAAAAAAATGAACTTCTTAGCCCTTATGCTTACAACATGCTCTTTATTAGCGCAAAACACCACTATTCAGTGGAGAAACGACCGTACCGGAATTTACAACGAGACCGGATTGTTACAATCATGGCCTGCCAGCGGCCCTCAACTCTTGTGGTACTATGACAAATTGGGAGATGGCCATGCATCTGTTGCCATATCGGACGAAAAGATCTATGTGACGGGAATGACCAACGGGAAGGGCTACCTTTACGTTTTTGACACTAACGGACAACTTACCAATAGAAAAGAGTACGGGCCTGAATGGACGGCAAGCTACGTCGGCTCGCGGGGCGCTGTCACTATCAACGATGGTAAACTCTATATCCATACCGCCAAAGGATTTATCTATTGCCTTGATGAACAAACGCTGGATATGGTTTGGCAAAAAGATTTCTTAAAAGAGTTTAATGGCAATAATATCCGGTGGGGGTTAAACGAATCGTTTCTGATTGTGGAGGACAAGCTGATTGTAACTCCCGGGGGCAAAACGCATAATATTGTAGCGCTCAATAAAAAGGACGGAAGTTTGATTTGGAGTTCAAAAGGAGTCGGCTCCTTGTCTTCCTACTGTTCACCTCTCTATATATCAGACCAGCAAGTTCCTCAGATTGTAACCATGACCTCCTCCCATATTGTGGGCGTAGATATTGCCAACGGAAATACGCTTTGGTCGCATCCGCATCAAAATATGCGGCAGATACATCCAAATACTCCTGTTTATCACGATAATATGGTTTTATGCACCAGCGGTTACGGTAAAGGCTCCGTGATGTTGCGCCTGACAAACGGGGGCACGAGCGTGGAGAAGGTCTGGGAATCGGATCATTTGGAGACAAAAACCGGAGGTGTTGTAAAGATCGGCAACTATGCGTATGGGTCAGGAGACAACCATAAGTATTGGTACTGTGTCGATTGGAATACCGGGAAAACAATGTTTAAGAGCAATTTGCTTGGCGGCACAGGGGTGACCATTGCGGCTGACGGAATGCTTTACTGCTATTCCGAAAGAGGTTTGATGGCATTGGTAAGACCAACTCCAGAAAAATTTGACGTCGTGAGCCAGTTTCCCATCACCAAGGGCACCGACCAGCATTGGGCGCACCCCGTTATCTACGACGGAGTGTTGTACGTGCGTCACGGAAATACGTTAATGGCCTATAAAATTAAATAATTACAGATATGAGAAAAACAGGAGTGATCGTTTTGCTGACCTTTGTCAGCTACGCCATGTTGGCGCAGGAGCGTGTAGAGTGGCGGTTTGACCGCACAGGCAGCTACACCAACGAGAGCGGATTGCTAAAGTCGTGGCCGGCAAATGGTCCGGAGTTGCTTTGGCATTTTGATGGATTGGGCAGAGGGTTTACCTCTGTAACCATTTATGGAGATAAAATGTTTGTCACCGGAGAGACCAACGAGAGAGGCACCCTCTATGTGTTGGATATGAACGGAAAACTTCAACATAAAGTTGAGTACGGAACTGAGTTTGTCAGGAGCTATCCGGGCACCCGCAATGCGGTGATTCCCGACGACGGGAAGTTGTATCTGGTGAGCGGGGTGATGGAGCTGTACTGTTACGATCTACAATCGATGAAGCTGTTATGGAAAAAGGATTATGCCAAAGACTTTGGGGCCGAAAATACACGCCACGGCTGGCATGGCACCCCTTTGATCGTGGGCGAAAAGCTGATTATTGCACCCGGAGGGCCCAATCACAATGTGGTAGCGCTGAATAAGTCGACAGGCGCGCTTATCTGGAGCTCAAAGGGTGCGGGCGTCATGTCGGGTTATGGCTCCCCCATCTACCTCAGTGACCAGCAGACGCCTCAAGTTGTGTTTATGATGTCAGACTATATTATTGGCGTAGATGTGTCCAACGGAAATATGCTCTGGTCGTTTGCGCACACCAACCGCATGCGCGAACATCCCAATACGCCTGTGTACAGCAACAATATGCTC
>WQYK01000157.1 GCA_009781275.1 Bacteroidales bacterium
CTCTTGTACGAAGGAAGCATTTTGGAGAGCGGTTCCGCCGAAGACTTGGCCAACAACCCCGAAGTAAGACGCAAATACTTAGGCCAAAACTTTGAACTTCGCAAAGCCATTCTGCCCCCAACATCCGATTCACCCGGCACCCCTAACCCCTCCGTCTCCTCCCCACCCCCTGCCTCCCCGTCAGCACCGGAACCAACAGCAACCCCTGCCACTGACAAAGACATCTTCTCTTACAGCCAAGAGGCGCAGGAGAAAGAGCGGCTTGGTTAAGTGATCTGATTTTTCTTGAAAAATAGCTACGGTTTGAAATAATAGTTGTACATTTGCGCCTCATGAACAAATCATCTTGTACAGGCGAAAACAAATGTTTTAGCGACCTTATTACAAGATGTTTTTGTTTTACACAATGCTTACTTTGTTGACACTGTATTGGATATGCCTGCCATCATTTTTTATTCCTAAAGTGAGCCTTACCGTAAAGTTTAGATAATCAAATTTATCACTTGAAAATTCATAATACAGCACAGCCATATTTACGTATTTGAAACTTTTTTGTTTGTTAGTTTTTGGCAAACTATATAGCGGATTTTTTTTGTCTATCTTTGTAGGGTAATTATTAACAAAATAACCATAGGAGGATTGAGGCGATGGAAATACAACTGATTCAGAACAAGATTTATGAAATAAGAGGGCGCCGGGTCATGCTGGATCACGACCTTGCAGAGATGTATAGGGTGGAAACAAGAAGATTAAACGAGGCTGTCAAACGTAATATAAAGCGTTTCCCTTCTGATTTTATGTTTCAGCTTACATACAAAGAGTTTACAAACTTGATGTCGCAATTTGCGATATCAAGTTGGGGAGGGGCCCGCAAGCTGCCCTATGCCTTTACCGAACAAGGCGTAGCCATGCTGTCCGGTTTGCTAAACAGCGAGGTAGCCATAACGGTAAATATTATTATACTACGCGCCTTTGTCGCCATGCGCGAATACATAACATCAACGCAGCATGTTACAATGGAATTATCTGTAATTCGGGAGCGACTCAAGCAATTGGAACGTGCAGATGAGGACAATCTCGAGGCAATAAACGACTTGTCCAAAGATGTACGCAAAGACATCGACAAGCTCTACAGTGCCATCGACCAGCTGTCTACCAAACCTCCTCCATTAGATAACTCCCGACCCACCATGGGATATAAACGGAGCGACCAAAAATAGTGAGCGAACTCTTTTACATTCAAGCTATTTACAATAAAAAACGATTTTTGGTGTAAAAAGTTGTAAAAAAGTGGTTCTATGTGGAAAACATTTCTTATATTTGTAGCCTATTTAATGGTGATGTTTTTAGGCGAACATATTGCAAAATTGGACGACAAAGGTCGATTAGTCTTTCCGGCTCCTCTTAAGGCACTTGCAGAGAGTGATAAAGCCGGTAGGCTCATTTTTGTGGTAAAGAAAAACACCTTTAACCAATGCTTGGATGTATTCACGGTGGAGGAGTGGAAGCGGCAATCCGAGGAGCTGCGAGGAAGCCTCAAACGATTTAATCGTGAACACGACAGGCTTTGGCGTGCACTCATGCAAGACACCGCCATCATAGAGCCCGATGAGAAGATGGGGCGTATTCAAATTCCCAAGAATATGTTAGAGATGATTGATGTGCGTAAAGAGGTGGTCTTTGCAGGCAATGACTACAAAATCGAGGTGTGGGCAAAAGAGCATTATCAGGGAAGCAAAGTATCTGAAGAGGAATACGTTGCATTAGCGGAAAAGTATTTAGGTTAACCATGTCCCAATACCATCAATCCGTAATGTTACGCGAAAGCGTCGCCGCCTTGGCCATGAAGCCAAACGGAACGTACGTCGACGCCACTTTGGGCGGAGGGGGACACTCGCGCGCCATGCTGGAGCAACTGCAGGAGGGACGTCTATACGCATTTGATTGTGACGCCGATGCAGCCGCAAACGTACCCAAAGAGAGTCGGTTTGTTTTTGTGAGAAACAACTTTAAGTACATGCAAAATTGCTTGCGTTACTTAGGCTGTACATCCGTAGACGGAATTTTGGCCGATTTGGGGGTCTCCTCTCATCAATTTGACACAGACGAGCGTGGCTTCTCTTTTCGTTTTGACGCCGATTTGGACATGCGGATGAATCGCGACGCCTCGCTGACCGCCGCTCAGGTGCTCAACCACTACCCTCAGGAGGAGTTGGAGCGTCTTTTTCGTCAATATGGGGAGATGCCCCAAAGCAGACGGATTGCTGCTTTAGTGGTCAAGGCAAGGGAAAAGAGGGCGATTGGGGATACGGCCACGCTTTCGGAAATACTTGCACCCCTTGTTCCGTATCAACATCCCCATAAATTCTGGGCGACTTTATATCAGTCACTTAGAATTGAAGTAAATAGAGAAATGGAAGCGTTGGAAGCGCTGTTGGAGCAGTCGTTACGGCTTCTTACATGCGGAGGACGTTTGGTTGTCATCACCTATCACTCTCTGGAAGACCGCATGGTCAAAAACTTTATGCGGAGTGGGAATATCAATGGTCAAATTACCAAAGACTTCTACGGTAATGAGAAGAGCCCGTTTAAAGTCGTCTATAAAAAGGCCGTTACGCCGTCGGCCGATGAGTTGGCGATCAACAACCGCTCCCGAAGCGCTAAGTTAAGGGTTGCAGAAAAATGTAATGTGTAGAAAATGAAAAACATCAATAAATATTTATCAGGCATATTTGGGGGAGGGCCGATTTTAAACACCATTTTGGAGCGTCAGTTGCGTTTCATTTTGTTTGTGTTTGCTTTGGTCATCATATACATTAGCTTGCACTATGCTGTTGGTCAAACGTTTGTTGAGAGGCGCAGGTTGGAGCGCGAGCTCAAAAACTTACATGCGGAGTACAGGTCGTGCACAGCGGAGCTCATGTTCCTGAGCAAACGGGAAGAGGTGTCCAAACATTTAGCTCGACTTGGGTCAAAAGTGAAAGCCCCCGCCGTTCCCCCAAAACGAATCAAAATGGAGGAGTACGCTTATGAATAAAAAAGTGCTTATCCGCGTGCGTTTTGTCTACGCCTTCCTCCTGATTGTCGGGTTGGGGATTACGGCGCAGATTATTCGGCTGCAATACTTTACTAAATACGGAAAAGAGTCCGACAAATTGGCCTATTTAGAGGAGGAGGTGGAGGCCAACCGCGGAAGTATTTTGGCGCGGGACGGCCGTTTTTTGGCGACCTCAGTCCCCTATTACCAAATACGCATCGACTGTATGGCGTCCGTTGATTCCATCTTCCAACGCGATGTGGGTGCCTTATCCAAAGCGCTATCCACCTTTTTTGGGGACAAGTCGGCAGCGGCATACAAAGATGAGTTGATAGCCGCAAGAGGAGCAAAACAGAGGTACAAAGCGCTTGGGAATCGGGATGTAGACTATAAAGAATTAAATGTGATCAAACAATTCCCTCTGTTTCGCTTGGGCGCCAACCGCGGCGGAATTATTGCCGTTCAAAAAAATAAGCGCATCAATCCCTACGGACGTCTGGCCCAACGCACCATTGGTTTCATTAATAGCGAGGGAGTTGGCACCGGTGTTGAGAGCGCCTTTGATTTTTATTTAAAGGGGCGTCCCGGAGAACAGATCACAAAGCGTCTCCCGGGCGGAGAGCGAGCGCCTTTAAGTAATACCCCATTAGTCAGACCACAAGACGGTTATGATGTTCAAACGACCCTCGACATAGATATTCAGGAGGCCACCGAGTCGGCCTTGCGCGACCAGTTGGCAAAATCAACTGTTTTTGAAGGGGCTACTGCTATTGTGATGGAGGTCAAAACAGGAGCGATCAGGGCGATCTCCAATCTGAAAAAAGCTGAAGACGGCACCTACGATGAATCTTATAACTACGCCATTGGCGCTGCCACCGAACCGGGATCAACCTTTAAATTGGCCACGTTAATCGCACTCCTTGAAGGAAACTACGTTACCCTCAACACCACGGTTGATGCTGGCAACGGCA
>WQYK01000158.1 GCA_009781275.1 Bacteroidales bacterium
TGAAAGCAATCGACTATGGTATCGTCGGCGGCGTTGGTGTGCAGTTTGGTAAAATTCAGGTTGGCATAAATTACCTGCTGGGTCTTGCCGATTTGAACAACACGTCAATAGGTGACGCAACTACAACTAAAAACACCGGTCTATCCCTTGCTTTGACCTTTCTGTTCTAAGCAAATATTTACGGTCTGATCACCACCACTTCGCCATTGAGTTCGAGCTTGATGATCGAAGAGGGTTTTCCTGTGGCGGGGGCCTCAAAAGCGGGGTCTACGCAGTGGTCAACTTGTTTGCGGAGATTGGGATCAATGTCGGAAAAGGTTAAGGGCGCCGGAATGCCGGTAAAATTGGCCGATGTGGAGACGATTGGCTTGCCGAGTTTTTGCAACAATTGGCAACAAAAGGGGTGTTGCACCACACGAATGGCGACTGTACCGTCGGGGGCTATGACCTTAGGAGCCAGGCCGTCATGTTGGAGGGTGATAGAGCGGGCGCCGGGATAGATAATGGTTAGGGGGGTATCGCTTACTTCTATCAGGGAGTAGGCAATATCAGGAAGTTGTTCGATGTAATGTTCGATCTGTTTTACATCGTCAACCAATAAAATAAAACTCTGATTGTGGGATCGTCCTTTTAGTTCAATAATCTTGTTGACGGCGTCGCTGTTGGTGGCGTCGCAGCCTAAGCCCCAAACGGTGTCGGTGGGGTAGAGGATGATGCCGCCGCTGCGCAATGTTTTTAGTGTTAAGTCGATAGATTCAGTAAGGGTCATAATGTAATGAGTTCTGTAATAACTGGATAATGATCAGAAAAGGGCGCCTTTACAGTGACATGGCTCTTGATGGAAAATGCCCTGTTATATAGGATGAAGTCTATTCTAAGTGCAGGCCAAAGGTAACGGAATGTGGCGCCAAATCCTCTTCCCGCATAACGAAAACTATCGCTTAGCTCTTTTTGCAGTTGGTGGTAGGTATAAGAGACCGGGGTGTCGTTAAAGTCGCCGCAAAAGATAAAGGGTATGTCTACTGTGCGTAGATGATTGGTAACCAATTCTACCTGCTGGGCGCGGATGCGGAACGCTTCGCGAATGCGTTTATGCGCCCTAATGATTTCGTCGGGCGTCTCCTGATAGTTTCGGATTCGGTCTACGATCGCATTTAAAGAGATGTCATTGGATTTAAAGTGCATGGTATACACCCTAAAAGGTTGTCCATGGAGGTCAATGTCGGCGTAAATACAACTTCGCTGATTGTCGGGAAACGTCAATTCGCCTGTCTCCAAAATGGGATAGCGGCTCAGGATGATGTTGCCCCGATACGACCTTTGTCCCCTTGCAAGGCTAAAGCATTGATAGGGAAGAGAGGGAAAGAGTTCGCCGATTTTTGATGCATCTGGATAATAGAACTCCTGCATACACACAACATCAATTTGTTCCCTATCCAAAAAGCGACTGATTTCTGCAACAGTCTCTTGGCGTGTGGCTTTTCCATATCCCTGAAAATTACAAACGTTATAGGTGGCAATTTTAACGGTTTGGGCTGATTGGGTATCGTTTTGGCTATTTGTACCCCAACGCACAAAAAGTTCGACAAAAAGGAGTGTGGGCAGCAGGGAGATGAAAGGGATCCAAGCACGATTAGAGCGCCTCAAAAGGGCGATGAGCAAGATAAAGGCGTTTGCAACCACCAAGGGTACAAAATAGAGTCCAAAAAATGCCGGAATCCAAAAACTAATGGGGTTAACGTATACAGAACAGTAGGAAACAACCAAAGCCAAACCCAGAAACACTACAAAAGACCAAATGAGGGTTTTAAAGAATATGAATCGTTTGCGCATCTTAGAAATAGATTTTACTCTTTTTTCGCCAGAGGCGTATTAATATAAAGGCAAAAATCATTCCGCCCAGGTGGGCAAAATGGGCTACGTTTCCTCCTCTGTCGGTGATTCCGAGGATGAGCTCAAGGGCGCCAAAGATGAGCACAAACCATTTTGCTTTTAGGGCGACCGGCGGAAACAGGAGCTGTAACACATTGTTTGGGAAAAGCATCCCATATCCCAGGAGTACTCCGTATATGGCTCCCGAAGCGCCAACGGTGGGGATCATGAGCATCTGATAATAGGCTATGGAGTGTGCCGGCATGGATAAAGTAGTGAGCCAAAGCACAAAGGTGTGGAAAAAGGCAGCGCCGACTCCCGTTGCTAAGAAAAAGAGAAGAAAGCGCTTACTCTCCCAAACATATTCAAGGGCGCAGCCAAAAATCCACAAAGCGTACATGTTAAAGAAAAGGTGCACAAAGTTCCCGTGCATAAACATGTGTGTGATAATCTGATGTGGTCTAAAGAGGGGAGAGGCGGGGTAAAAGAGACCCAATTTTTCATACATGAGGTCGCCTGTGAGGTAGGTGGCAAACAGCATGATGGCGTTAATCATCAGCAGATTTTTAACGATGGGTGGAATATTGGCCATGAAGCCTCTATTTTGATAGTAATTCATATTGATAAACGCTAATGAAACATTTTGTCAAATTCCAGGGTGGAGAAAATATGCATACAACTCTTTCCCAGCGGAGAGATGGCGGGCTGGGTAGAGGCAAATAATTTGTCTACAAATTGGGCGGCTTGGTTGGGTTTAAATATGTTTGCCACGGTGCGACACTCTGCCATGGCTAAGGAGAGGGCAACGCAATGGGCTTGATCTTTTTGAAGATCTGTGGTCTGGTCAACAAGATGTGCGACCAGTTGGTCAAGCATGACCGCCACGTCTTCATTTTCTGTGGAGTGTCCAACAGGCAATCCATAGACGGTCACACAATCCTGTGCGGTGGGACGAATGTCGAATCCCATTTGCATCAATAACTCCCCGGCCTCTTCTATCACCATAACGGCGGCAGGATCAAGGGTATGTTCTTGCGGAAAAAGCGTTTGCTGACTCTCTTGTCCGTTTTTTGCTATGAGATTAAGGTAGTGTTCGTATCGAATGCGTTGAGATGCCCGTTGGATGTGAATCAGCATCAGCCCCGATTTTACGGGAGTGAGGAGGTACTTTTCTTTAAACAGCAAGATTTGGGGCTGCTGAGCTTGAATCGATTGAGTGGATGTAAAAATCTCCGGCGCAGGCTCAAAGAGTACCGGATGGTGCACAGCGCTGATAGATTGTTGTGTAAACCGCTCCTCGTGAAAGGGATTAAAGAGGGGGTCGTAATCGATTTTGGGCGGAGGGACAAAGAGTCCCCGCTTAAGGGTGGGGATGGAGGGCATGCCCTCGGTATCAAAATCGATGCTGGGCCCCAAAGCATTCTTTCCTAACGCCTCTCTTACAGCAGCATGGAGGATTTGAAAAATCATCTGCTCGTTTTCGATCTTTACTTCGGTTTTGGCGGGATGGATGTTGACGTCTACTTCCTCAGGGTTCACCTCCATAAAGATGCACCATGAGGGCCACGATTTTTCGGGAATGAGGTGTTGGTAGGCGTTGAGTACGGCGCGTTGGAAATAGGCGCTCTTAAAAAAACGTCCGTTGATAAAAAAGAGTTGATGCCCGGCGCTTTTTCTGGCATCTTGGGGCTTTCCGATGTATCCAAAGATTTTGACAATGGAGCTGTTGGCCTCAAAATCGACCAATTCTGTATTCATCTCTCTACCCAGCAATTTGATAAGCCGGAGTTTGAGCTTGGCGGGCGGGAGGTAAAAAAGCTCTTGTCCGTTGTGGATCAACCTAAATTGAATGTCGCAGCGACAAAGCGCCATGCGTGTAAATTCCGACAATATGTGTTTGAACTCAGCCGCATCCGTTTTTAAAAATTTTCTACGGGCGGGAACGTTGTAAAAAAGGTTGCGTACCTCAAAATTGGCGCCCACGGGACAGGAGATGTGCGACTGTTCAATCGGCTTAGCGCCTTGAAGACGAATTTGAACCCCCGTCTCTTGGTCGGCCTGACGGGTTTTGAGTGTGACTTCTGCCACGGCTGCCACGGCTGCCAACGCCTCTCCCCTAA
>WQYK01000159.1 GCA_009781275.1 Bacteroidales bacterium
ATGCAGCGAGAGGAGCGCTTCGTAATTGAGCGCGCTTTCGTAGCCGACATCTTTTACCTTGCCAAGAGAGACCTCTTGACGAATATGTTGGTTAGACAGGTATTGCGCGCCGGAAATGCCTTTTATGACATCGCTTTGTGTAATCGTCTCCAAATAGGCAATGTGTGTCGTAGAGAGGCAAACCGCTTTTTGAACAGGGTAGGGAATATATCCCGCTTTTTGTTGATACAATAGGGAATCGCTTCGAGGATAGAGTACATAAGTAAAAGAGCTTTGATCATCATCCAACCAACTCTTTTTCACATATAGAATGCGCTTGTTGTCCTCTCTTTTAATAAAAAAACCCCGGGCATATTCGGGAGCATACAACAACGTGGCGTTGGGATAGGGATCGCCCTGCTGCTGCCCACATGATCCTAAAAATAAAAATAACAACACAATGCTGCCGAAAACGAAATGCTTCATAAAAAAGGGGGTGGAGCCTCCCACGGGATTTGAACCCGCGACCTGCTCATTACGAATGAGCTGCTCTACCGCTGAGCTAAGGAGGCTTTGAGGGCGCAAAGGTAAAAAAAACTATCTTTGCGCCATCAATGAGCTATGAAAAAATTTGATGTGGTGGTGGTCGGCGGAGGGCCGGCGGGATTGATGGCGGCCGGGCATGCGGCCGCAGCGGGCTGTACCGTATTGCTTTTAGAAAAGATGGAGCAATGCGGGAGAAAGCTGTGCATCACCGGAAAAGGAAGGTGTAACATTACCAATACAAAAGAGTGGGACGACTTTTCTACCCACATCCATCCGCAGGCGGACTTTCTCCGTCCTGCCTTTTTGGGCTTTTCTAATAGAGATGTTGTTGCCCTTTTTAATCAAATTGGCATCGAAACGCAGAGAGAGCGTGGCGACCGAATCTTTCCGGCGTGCCAGAGTGCACTCATGGTGCGGGATGCCTTGGTGCAGTGGGCAAAAAAACAAGGCGTGGTGATTACAAATGGGGCAAAGGTTGATGGATTGGTAACAACAGAAAAGCAAATCGACTCTGTGCAATACTCGATAAATAATAGAAAAGAGACGGTTGCTTGCAGAGCAGTAATCCTTGCCACCGGCGGACTCTCTTTTCCATTAACAGGCTCTGAGGGGGATGGCCACAGATTTGCTAAAGACCTGGGTCACAAGATTACTTCCTGTTTTCCCTCACTTACCGGATTGATGCCTCGTAACTATGACAAGCGGTTGCAAGGGATTACACTCAATAATGTTGGCCTATCTTTTCTGGTTGACGGAGAAGTGGTCAGGGAAGAGTTTGGCGAAGTGATTTTTACCGACCTTGGATTTGAAGGCTCATTGGGCTATCGGTTTAGCCGACAAGTGGTGACTGCTATGCGCAACGGACAAAAGGTGAGCTTGATTGTCAACCTCAAGGCAGCCGTTCCCTTTGAACAGTTGCGGGCGCGTATTCATCGTGATTTTCTAAAGCTTTCCACCGAAACCACCGAGCAATTTGTACGCCACTACCTGCCCCAAGGGTTGCTCTATCCCTTTTTAAGCGCCATGGGACTTAAAGCAAACGAGCAGATAGTTACGTGGACACCTGCGCAAAAAGAGCGGCTGCTACAGGGACTGCAACAGTGGGAACATCCCATTGAAAGCTACGCGGGTTACGACCGGGCAATTGTCACAGCCGGAGGCGTTTCGATCAAAGAGATTCAGAAAAAGAATATGCGCTCCAAAATGGTTGAGAACCTCTTTTTTGCAGGAGAGGTGATCGATTTGGATGGCGACACAGGCGGATATAACTTGCAGATCGCCTTCTCCACAGGCGCTATGGCCGGAGGAGGAGCAGCAAAGTTATTGAACAGAAAAACGTAGCTCTTCAATTCCATCCCTACAAGCGCAAACTTCCTCACCGGCGATAAGCGGTACGGGAGGGTGTAATTCAATCCAAATCAGATCGCCCATCTTTAAAAAGATGTATTGAGAAAGGTAGGAGAGGAGGGAGTCAATGGGATTTTCCTTTACAACACCGCTCCAAGTTTGCACAGCCGTTCTCCATGAAAAAGTGCAGGGATTGACCGGGCAACTATCCACCAACCTAAAGGTGTTGGAAAGAGGAGCAGAGTAGTCAAAACAACACGCTTCTCCCCAAGAGAGTCCCTGAGTACGGTTTTGCTCCAAAATATCTGCTGCGTAAAGGCAAAACCCAAGGGCAGTTTCATGATAATAGCGACTTGCAAACCGGGGAGCGATGTGCCTCCCCAAACGGTTGATCTTTACAACAATGGCCATGGCGCCCTCTATACGGGATGAGTTTTCGGGAGTATAAAACGCACGGCCGTTGCGTAAAATGGCGGTATCGGGCTTAAGGTAAAAGTGGCGACTCTGATGGGGGAAACAGATCAGTTTCATGACCCTAACATCGACAATTTGAATTCGGTAAGTGTCCGTTTGGTGTCCAGAGTAAACTCGCCGTTCATCATCCATGTGTAGTAACTGGGCTCTTCTGTGAGTACATCCCTAAGTTTTTTGCCCTTATGCTTTCCAAAATTGATTATTGGCTGGTCATGTTCATTGAGCACAAAGCGTCCGGCATAATCCAAATTTCTGGTTTTGGAGGAGAACTCAGCGAGGAAAGCCACATCATTTTTTAAATCGGGATAACGCTCAAGTTGCGATTTGAGTACCTCGTACGTGGCATATGTGTCGGCTTGGGCGCTGTGTGCGTTATCTAACTCTTTGTTACAATAAAACTTATAAGCTGCAATGAGGGTGCGCTGCTCCATTTTATGAAAGATATTTTGCACATCAATCACCTTTCTTTTTCTAAAGTCAATCGGAACGCCCGCCCTTAAAAACTCTTCGACCAAAATCGGAATATCAAATTTGATGGAGTTATATCCCGCCAAATCACAACCCTCAATCCATTGAGCCAAAGACTTTGCAACCTCTTTAAAGGTGGGACAATTTGCCACATCCTCATTAGTAATATGATGTATGGCAGTTGCTTCTGGCGATATGGGTATGGTGGGGTTAATACGACGGGTCTTGATCTCTTCGTCGCCGTTGGGCGCTATCTTGAGGATGCTGATCTCTACAATTCGGTCAGCCACAACGCTCAAACCTGTTGTTTCCAGGTCGAAAAACAGGATGGGATTTTTTAATAAAAGCTGCATGACGCAGAATTATGAGCCAATCATCATGGGCATGATCAAGGCGCAGATGCTTTCGCCGGGATCACTAAGGGCCAAGGGAATCAACAGGCCTGCACGACTGGGGTCAGAGAGCTCAAAGCTCACATCTTGCCCGGGTAGATTGGTCAAGATCTCTGCTAAGAACACCCATTTAAAACCAATCTCCATCATCTCTCCGCTGTACTGACATCCGATTCGCTCGTAGGCAGAGATCGAAAAATCAAGATTTTGAGCCGATACGGTGATTTCGTCCTGCTCCAATTTAAGCCGGATTAGGTTGCTCGCCTGATTGGAGCAAACAGCAACGCGACGCACGCTGTTGAGCAACTCTATTCTGTCAATAACGGCTTTATTGGGATTATTGGAAGGGATTACCGACCTGTAGGCAGGATAGTTACCCTCTACCAATCTACAAACCAAGCGATAGTTGGGGAAAAGGAAAACGGCGTTTTTATCGTCAAAAGTCACTTGTATATTGCCGGACACTTTGGGTAAGAGGCCCTTGAGTACAGAGGCCGGCTTCTTGGGCAGGATAAAGCGCGATACCTGAGACGCCACAAGGTCTTTTCTTGTGTAACACAACAGTTTGTGTGCATCAGAAGCCACTAAGGTCGTTTGCTCTGCCTCCATATCAAAAAGAATACCGTTCATCACAGGGCGCAACTCCTCTTCTGCCGTAGCGTAGAGGCTGCGGGTAATACCTTCCCAAAGTGTTGCGGCGGGGATCGACAACTCCGTAAAATCTTCTTTTAAAGCGGGTAGTTCTGGATAGTCGTCTCCAGG
>WQYK01000160.1 GCA_009781275.1 Bacteroidales bacterium
ACCCTACAGCCACTTGGTTTGACCAGTTGGAGCCCGCTTTTGGAGAAAAAGAGTTCTTCTTTGAGCACGAATTGGGCGACTATTTAAGGGATGCCCTCGAGCGCGACAGGGGCGCCTACTAAGATAAAAATGGAGTTTAAGGAAAGCCCGTATACATTAGAGAATGTCGCCACCGGACGCACATTTTCCGACACTGGGTGGCTGCTGAGCGACCCTGAATATCCTCAGCCTTCTCTACTCAGAACTCTCTATGAAAAAAAGCAGTTACAACTTAAAGAAGAGCGCTATGGTTTTTACCGTTTTGCCGATTGGTTGCCCTTAAAACGCTACTTGCAACGTTCTGCTCCTCCCATTACTTACCACAGCCAAGCGTTGGGCAAAGCGCTGGGATTAAAAAATCTATACGTCACCTTTAACGGCTTTTGGCCCCAAAAGGGCGCTCTAATGGAGAGCTGCTCTTTTAAAGAGACCGAGGCTTACGCCGTTTGCGGACGCTTAGAGCCCGACAACAATAAAACATTGGTAGTGGCCTCAGCCGGAAACACCGCCCGCGCTTTTGCCCGTGTCTGTTCCGATAATCAGATTCCGTTGTTGCTCTGTGTCCCTCATGCAAATTTAGATGCACTTTGGTTTGACAAGCCTATTGATGCGTGTGTCCGATTGGTATCTACACCCAAAGGAAGCGACTACTTTGATGCCATCCAATTGAGTCAGAAGTTTTGTTTGTCGGATCCATTTATCGAAGAGGGTGGCGCCCGCAATGTTGCCCGCCGCGACGGCATGGGCACTACCGTCTTGTCTGCCGCTTTTCATATAGGCACTATTCCGGACTATTATATTCAGGCTGTGGGTAGCGGTACAGGCGCCATTGCGGCACACGAGGCCAACCTCAGACTTATCCGAGACGGCCGGTTTGGGGATACCGTCATGAAGCTCATCACTGTTCAAAATCACCCATTTACTCCAGTGTACAAGGCATGGAAAATGGGCAGTCGCTCCCTCCTCCCTTTTGATGACGATACGGCACGTCTTCAAGCCCACCAAATCGACGCTAAAGTCCTTGCCAACCGCAAGCCTCCCTACTCTATTCCCGGAGGACTCTTTGACGCCTTGACTGATTCTAATGGCTTGGTTTGCACCGTGACCAATCAGGAAATCGAACAGGCAGCCGCTCTTTTTGAAGCGATGGAAGGCGTCGACATTCACCCGGCAGCAGCAGCGGCATTAGCCGGGCTACGCAATGAAGTGGCCAAAGGAACCATCGACAAGAAGAAAATCGTCTTGCTCAATATTACGGGAGGGGGTGAGAAGCGTTTTAAAAATTCTAAAAAACGATTCCAAAAATACTCAGTAGAAACTTTACAATGATGTAAAAGAAGTTCATGAGGGATTCCAGCACGATCATAAGATTTGTTTTTAGATTGTATCTATTTGATTAGAAAAGGTTGAGAAAAAAGTTGCCCTCCCGGCCCGGTCAGGGTGAACTGCACATATTTATAAAAATTGTAACCGTCATTGTTGATGGCGATCTCCTCATCCGTGCAAACGACAACACCGCATGACCTCCATTCGATTTTACTGTAGTTCTCTGCCTCTACAGTGATGGTCATGGTTGCGCGATTGACAATAACGTCTTTCACGTATGGCATGGAGCCGGTGGGCCTTGACACCGTTGCATTGGTATAAAAAAACGACTTTCCATGAACAATTGCGTTCCTCACTTCTGCCTCGTTAAGGTTGTCAGTCAAATACTCATTATAACTGGAGCCAATTTCTGAATAGTAGTGGGCATCATCGTTGGCAAATCCATACACCGTGCGGTTGGGAGAGACTCCTGTTAACACTTTATGCCAGGTATCCTTGTCCGATGGATATTCGTCCGCGTTATTTATCACTTCCATTCCAACAAGATTTTCAGCAGGGAATTTGTTGAATAGGTCAAAGTAAAACGTCATTGGATAGAACCAGATATGTCTTCCTGGATGGTTGAGAAACAGTACACTATTATGTTTTTTAATTTCGTAATTTATTTGTGACTCGACATTTAGCTGTAATGGTTTTCCACTGTCTTCAAAAAGACTGTTAAAATGATGAGTCATAGTAAGTTCAATTCCTTTAATAACTAGAATATCTCTTCCATTAACGTTTACAATACCGGTATTTTTTGCATATACCTGGTCGTGATCGGTGATGGCGAGTATGTGGTAGCCTCTGTCTGCATACGCCTTGATCATCTCGTCTGCCGTTTGCTTGCCATCGCTAACCCGAGTGTGTGTATGCAGCACAGCCTTAAACCTGTTAATAATGTCAAAGTCAATGCCTTCGTAAGGGCTCTCAATAGTGGTGGCAGGAGGTATAGATCCAAAATATTGTAAAAGATCTACATTGTCGGGTAAGGGATCGGGGCTACAGTTGGTGAAAGCGAGGCCAAAAGTGAGCGCCCAAAAGCTAAAAATGATTCGTTTTTTCATATTTTTTGTCTTTTTGATATCTGCAAAATTAGTATTTTTTATCTATTCAATCAAAAAAGGTTGAGAAAACAACTGTCCTCCCTTTCCTGTCAGGGTGAACTGTACATATTTGCTCAGATTGTATCCTTTTTCCTCATTATTAATGACTATCTCCATCTCCCTTGAAACGACCAGGCCGCACGACCTCCACTCTATTCTATCAAAATGTTGGGCATCAACGGTGATAGTCATGGCTTCTGTATTGACCACAATGCTTTTAACATACGGCATGGGGCCGGTGGGCTTAGATACTGTTGCGTTGGTGTAGAAGAACGATGCTCCGTTCACAATGGCTTCTCTTACGCCTTCCTCAGTAAAGTGTTGGGTCAAAAATTCATTAAAACTAAAGCCTATATCGGCGTAGGAGTGTGCGTCGTCGTTGGCAAAGCCATACACCGCACGAGCAGGCGACATATTTGTCAGCATTGCGTGCCAGAGGTTCTTATCGGATGGGTATTCGTCTTTTCTGTTGATTATTTCCATCCCAACAAGATTTTCAGAAGGGAATTTTCCAAACAGATCGATGTAAAAATCCAGCTGATGAGAGGCGCTGTACCTTCCGGGATGATTGAGAAACAAAACACAGTTATTTGAATATTCGATTTGATTGGTGATGGCAGGTTCAAAAGGCAGCTCGGGCGATTCCGAGGCATTGGTAAAGAGGCTGTTGAAATGGTGATTCAGAGAAATCTCATTTCCCTTGATCACGAGAACATCTCTCCCTGCCGCATGCACAAAGTCGGTACTGTTCACATATAATTTGTCGTGGTCTGTAATGGCGACAACATCGTATCCCTTTTCTGCATACGCCCTGATCATCTCATCCGGCGTCCGATTGCCGTCACTGAACGTAGTGTGGGTATGCAGGTTGGCTTTGAGCCTCTTTGTTTGAGTTAAATCAACTTCCTTGTAAGGATTTACAATGCCGGTGGCAGGGGGCGTTGATCCAAAGTGGAGTTGAAGATCGATGTTGTCGGGCAAGGGGTCGGGGCTACAGCTGGAGAAAACAAGCCCTAAAATGAGTCCCCAGAAGCCAGAATGTTTTTTTGTCATCATAGATACAAAGATAATAATTATTACTTTTGTAAAAAAGTAAAGCATGACTTTTAAGCTCTCATCTTTTTTCAGACCCAAGTTTTTTGACCTCTTTACAGGCAAAGAGCCATATAGTCGACAACTTTTTACCTCTGATCTCATTGCCGGCATGGTGGTGGGTATTGTGGCGTTACCTTTGGCTATAGCTTTTGGGATTGCATCGGGCGTGACGCCGCAGCAGGGCATCATCACCGCTATTGTGGCAGGTTTCCTCATTTCGTTTTTTGGCGGCAGCAATTTTTTGATCGGAGGGCCCACAGGCGCTTTTATTGTGATTGTGTACGGCATTGTGCAGCAATACGGGATGAACGGATTGATTATAGCCACCGTATTGGCGGGCGTGATGCTCATCATC
>WQYK01000161.1 GCA_009781275.1 Bacteroidales bacterium
AGACAGCAGAGAGCATTGTAAACACAAGCGCCTGAAGATAAGCTACCAACAGCTCAAGACAGTTCATAAAAATCGTCATCACCACCGATACCACCGTCATGCCCGTGTTGACAACAGGACCCATTGAGACCGTGATAAAGATTAAACAGGTGAGTGTAATAATGATTGCATGCCCTGCCATGATATTGGCAAAGAGACGGATCATCAGTGCAAAGGGCTTTGTAAAGACCCCAAGGAGCTCTATGAATGGGATCAACGGAATCGGTACTTTTAACCACAACGGTATATCGGGCCAAAAGATCTCTTTCCAATACGCTCTGTTGCCGGAGAGGTTGACAATAAAAAATGTGCAGAGCGCCAACACCATGGTCACGGCAATATTGCCTGTGACGGAAGCTCCGCCCGGAAAGAATGGAATCAATCCCATTAGGTTGTTGATCAGAATAAAAAAGAAGAGCGTCAACAAATAGGGGGTATAGCTTTTATATTTGGGACCAATACACGGTTTGATCACTTCGTCCTGAATATTGATGATAAACATCTCCAACGCTCCCCAAAATCCCCCGGGTACGCTTCGGAGGGCTCTTTTTTTATACCATTGCACCAAACCCATGATCAAACAGATCGTAATTATACTATTGATAATCAATGCGGTTGCGTTTTTGGTAAGCGACAAGTCCAACGGCCTGAGTTCAGCTCCGGTTGCACTTTGTTCGACCAATTTACCGGCATATTTGCCCTCGTGTGCAATCCAAAAGCCTTTGTACGCACCGTGGTGCAATTTAGATGACAAAAAGAAGTTCCAACCTCTCTCTTTGCTGTACACAATCACCGGAAGCGGAACAGAAATAGGCTTTTTACCCCATGTAGTGATGTGCCATTCGTAAGCATCGCCAATGTGGGCAAAGATGATCTCTTTGACGTTGTTGCTCTCTGCCCGCGCAGTTGTGGCTGTGGCAAAGAGAGAAGCTATACAGATAATATATTTAGTTACTTGGCGCATCCGTTCCGGGGGTTTTTCCTAAACGAAAAAAGATTGAGGTTTCTACAAACAAAAAGAGCAGGTAAAAAATGGAGGTCGTAACCAGTGTGGCAGTCATATTTCTACCCACAATCAAGTAGTAGAGGTAAACAAATCCGGCTGTGAGGATCATTTTAACCACACGCAAAAATAGGTAGATCATCAGGCCTATTGACGGTTTTGATTTGCTGTAGTAGTTCATTGCCGTCACCACAAGGAGTCCCAATGAAATAAAGTAAGCCGGAATCAGGGGATACCACCTAAAGTATAAAGAGGGAAGAAGCCCATACAAGAGCAGCCAACCAAGGGTCCCCGCAATGACCATGGCCAGAGGGAGCAGCAAAACAATATGCTTGGATCGATTTTTAAACTGATTCATTCTATACAAACGGTTACTTGGTTTTTCCACACTTCTGCAAAACCGCCTCCAATCACAAGCGTCTCTTTCTTTTGATCCTGTGTGTAGGCGATCTCTCCATTTATAGATAAGGAGGAGATCATGGGCGCATGGCCGGGAAGCACCGTAAATGCACCCGATACACCCGGCAGCGTGACGCTGTCGACTTCGCCGCTAAAGAGGGGCTTTTGGGGAGTGAGGATATCTAATTTCATACTGTAACAGTCAATTTTTGAGCCTTTTCGATCACGTCGTCTATCGTTCCGACATTCAAAAATGCCTGCTCGGGCAGGTGATCCACTTCACCGTCAAGGATCATCTTAAATCCGCGTATGGTCTCTTGGATCGGTACCATTACCCCCGGAATGCCGGTAAACTGTTCGGCTGTGGTAAAAGGCTGTGACAAGAAGCGTTGTACACGACGTGAGCGGTTCACCACTATGCGATCTTCGTCCGAAAGTTCCTCCATGCCAAGAATCGAAATAATATCTTGCAACTCCTTGTTACGTTGCAAAATTTGTTTTACGCGCTGTGCCGTATCGTAGTGCTCTTGTCCCACCACCAACGGATCAAGGATGCGGGAAGTGGACTCTAACGGGTCGACCGCCGGATAGATCCCCAATTCGGTAATTTTACGGCTCAACACCGTGGTGGCGTCTAAGTGGGCAAAGGTGGTGGAGGGGGCGGGGTCGGTGAGGTCGTCTGCGGGAACATAGACCGCCTGTACCGATGTGATGGAGCCCTTTTTGGTAGAGGTGATCCGCTCCTGCATAGCGCCCATTTCGGAGGCTAATGTGGGTTGATAACCTACAGCAGAGGGCATGCGCCCCAGCAGGGCCGAAACCTCCGATCCTGCCTGTGTAAAACGAAAGATGTTATCTATAAAAAAGAGTATATCCTTTGTCTCCGTCCCCTCGTCGCGGAACGACTCTGCAATCGTCAATCCGGAGAGCGCTACCGATGAGCGCGCTCCGGGAGGTTCGTTCATCTGTCCGAATACGAGCGTCGCCTGCGACTTCTCAAGCGCATCGGGATCCACTTTTGAGAGGTCCCAGTGGCCCTCCTCCATGCTCTTTTTAAACGCCTCTCCATATTTGATTACGCCCGATTCGATCATTTCGCGCAGCAGGTCGTTCCCTTCGCGGGTACGCTCTCCCACTCCGGCAAAGACTGAAAAACCGTTGTGCTGATGAGCAATGTTATGAATCAATTCCATGATTATAACCGTTTTACCAACACCTGCGCCGCCAAAAAGACCAATTTTGCCTCCTTTGGCGTAGGGTTCAAGCAGGTCTATCACCTTAATCCCTGTCAACAACATCTCTCGTGAAGTGGTCAACTCCTCAAATTTGGGCGCCTCGCGGTGGATCGGGTATCCGCCCGTCATATCGAGCTGCTTCATGCCGTCAATCGCTTCACCCACAACGTTCATCAGTCGTCCTTTGATTTGCGCTCCAATCGGCATCCTGATTGTTCCTCCGGTAGAGGTTACGGTCATACCTCGTTGCAATCCATCTGTGGAGTCCATGGCCACAGTCCGTACCGTATCTTCGCCAATATGTTGCTGTACCTCTACAACAAGCACTTTTCCATCGCTACGGGCGATTTCGAGTGCGTCGTAAATACGGGGCAGTGCAACCAATCCGTTTTCGCCCTTTTTGTCGTAATAGACATCCACCACCGGTCCGATGATTTGCGAAATATGGCCGGTGATTCGGGCGGATGAATCGCCGTTTGTTACAGCTTCCGATTTCATAAGAGCTTGTTAATGTGTTTATTTATACCTTATCTATTTAATAAAGACGGGGCAAATGTAAACCTTTTTTTTAGAAAACGAAATAAAAAAGGAGGATCTGTAAGCCGGGTTCTGTTCCGTTGGGTCTCCCCGTCGGCTTCTATCATTTATCTAAGCAACCTACCCCCCGACATCAGGCGGGCAGCCCTCAATTGTCGGTATACATGGTCTTGCAGGCCGCGGGGGTGTACGTCATAAAGCATTGCTGCCTTACACGGTGGGCTTTTACCCCGCCTTTTCACCCTTACCCGATAATATCGGGCGGTTATTTTCTGTTACACCAACCCTAACCTTACGGCTACCTGTGCTTTCCACAGCGCGGCGCCCTCTCCTGCCCGGACTTTCCTCACTCCTGTAATCGGAGCGCGATAGAACGATCCTCCGGGGGCAAAGGTACAAAAATGCGCACGATTAGAAACTCTTTTGCAAAAAACTAACGTTAAGCGTTTCGTAAAGATTGCCTTGGGTATTGGCGGCACAGCAACCGAACTTACATAAAAACGATTGGAATAATCATCTAAAATGTGTTGCACTTCTAAACTTAACTGACTGCGCATTTCTTCCAATAGCACAAATATCAAAACATTGGTGTCCAAATAATATCTCACGCCTCATCCCTCCTTTTTATTTTGTTATTTTAGTATTGCACGCATATTAACAACTGTGCCTAACGAGATGCCAA
>WQYK01000162.1 GCA_009781275.1 Bacteroidales bacterium
AGCGAAATAATATTGGCCAGATTGGCCTCATTTACATATAGATTATTGATGTCATCATCAAAAAAGGAGAGGTTGATCTCATTGGGGCTGAACCTTGAGAAGACGTTCTTGATGTGCGCAACGGTCGATGGGGTATCTTGGGCGTCAATCTTTAGATAGAGATAGAAAGTGGGCCAGTTGTCGCTGCACACAAAAGCTAAAGGTTCAATCTCTTGGCGGAGAGAAGCAAAGTTTGCGTTGGCTGCCACTCCCACCACCAATCCGCTATCATCCGACAGCTCTTTTCCAATGGGGTCATCCAGACCAAAATTGTCCACCGTCTTTTTGTTGAAAATAACGCGGCTTCCCCCTCTTTGATTGTGCTCAAAGAAATCGTCCCCCTCTATAACGGGAATGTTAAAAAAGCGCAGAAAGTTGTACCTTACAGGCAAAACCCTCATCTGCACCTGTTTTCCATCAAACACACGTCCCCAGCCCATGCCCACAAAGCCGGGCTTTGACATTGAGGTGGTATAGTCACGCACGTGCACGTTTTCCATCATTTGGTTGGCAACCGCATCAATATGAGTAGTAATTTCTTTCTCATTCATCACCTCTATCACTACAATATTCTCCCGCTCCATCCCAATAGGCTGATTACGCATGTAGCTATGCTGTAGCTTGATAAATAGTGCGCCCACAATAAGGGTTGTGGCCGTGAAAAATTGAATGGTGATGAGGATATTTCGCAAACGGATTCCCTGAGGGGTGAGCGCAAACGAGCCCTTCAAGATCAGAGCAGGCTGAAAAGAGGTCATGTAAACGGCCGGATAAGCGCCTGCCAAAAAACCGATCAAAATACTCATCACTCCTGTAATAACCAAGATATCAATATTCGATTCTAAGGATGAATCAACAAAGAAGGCAGTGGAGAGCGAACTTTGGGAAAAAAGCCATACCCACAAGAGGGAGAGGATAAAGGATAAAAAAGAGGTAATCGCCGCTTCTGTCATGACGGCGCTGCGCAGCTCTCCACGGGTTCCTCCCATCACCCGCCGGGTATTGATGCTCTTGATGCGCACCGGCGCCATTGCCGTAGAGAAATTGGTAAAATTAACATAAGCCACCACCACTATCAACACGCCAATCAGCATGAGTATGTAGCTCATGGTCTTATTACCCACCTTGCTGCCGCCATAACCCTGACGAACTGTTTTGGAGAAGTAGATCTCTTTTACCCGATTCATCGAAAACGAGTACTTTGTAGCCCACTCCATCACCTCTAAGGCCTCTTCGCCGGAGATGCCCAAGCTTGCCGCATCGCTTTCGTTGATTTTTCGGTTCACTTCCGACACATCCACTCCGGGGGTTAACCTAAAGAATCCGGTATAGCTCCACTGCTCCCAGCTTCTGTTTTCCAATTTGGAAAAGAGGGCGTTGATCAGGGAGCTGTTCTTGGGAAAATCTTTATAGACGGCGCCCACCAAAAATTCTCTCTCGTATGCCTCCATCAACAACGTTTGTCCGATGGGGTTTTCGTTGCCGAAAATGCGCTGCGCCATGCTTTGGGGAATGATGCACTGTTGGGGGCCCTCCAAAGCGGCTTTGGCGTCTCCCGCAACAATCTCTAAGGAAAAAACATCGAGAAAACCGGAGGTGACGGCGCCGCGTTGCTCATAATAGATGCGCCTGTTTCCATGTTCATCAATTCTGGTAAACAGACGCTTTCCATCTGCTTGATAGGCGCCAAAAACTTCGATGCCGGGGATGTTCTCTGCAATCGCCTCAAAGAGGGGCAAGCAAGTAGAAAAACCATAGTTTTGCGACAGGGAGTCGTAGAGTTCGAATCGGTAGAGATGGTCAATGTTCTTGTAAGAGGTATCGTATGTAAATTCGTATCGTAACTGAGTCGCAATCACAATAAATACCGCAAAAGCCGCCGACAAACCCGCCACATTTAAAAACGTGGCCGTTTTAAATCGAGAAAAAGTAGTCCAACAATTTTTGAGAATCAGCTTCATGTTTGTAAAAATTTATTCTGTTTTTAACGAACGTACCGGATTTTGCACAGCCGCCTTCCAGCTTTGGTAACTCACCGTAAGCAACGTAATGAGGATGGTGATGATTCCGGCCAAAACAAATACCCACCAGTGGATCGACACGCGATAGGGAAAGCCCTTTAGCCAGTCGTGAACCATATACCAGGAGACAGGTACTGCAATCACAAAAGCCAAAGCGATGATTTTTAAGAAACCTTTGTTCAAAAGCAAGATGATCTCTGCCTCCGAAGCGCCGTTCACTTTTCTAATGCCGATTTCACGCACCTTAAATTTGGCGTTAAAGATGATCAGGCCGTAAATCCCCATCAGGGAGATGATAATTGCAATCAGGCTAAAGAGAGAGATAATGTTGGCTAAATCGGCCTCCTTTCTGTAAAGCAGATCCATGGCTTCGTCTAAAGGGAATACGTTGATTTCGTTCTCTCCGAATTTTGAACATACACTTTTGATGTGCGACATGGCCTCCTGCGTATGTTGGGCGTCCACTTTTAGAAAGAGGAAAAAGGTCTGCATTTCATCTCCGCAGACAAAAACCAGCGGCTCCACGCCCTTGTGCAGCGAAACAAAATTGACGTCTTGGGCAATACCCACCACCACGCCTCTGTTTTGGTAGCCATTCATCTCTTTGCCTATCGGACTTACTAAGTCAAACCTTTCCACCGTTTTTTTGTTAAAGATGTACCTGTTGGCGCCTGCTTCGTGGTGTTCAAAAAAGTCGTTTCCCTCTACAACGGGAATTTTAAAAAAACGTAAAAAATTATGTGCTACCGGCCATGTCCAAACCTGTATGGTGGTACCGTCAAAATCGCGCCCCCACCCCATGCCCACATGTCCGGGGATGGCGCCGGCAGAAGTGTAATCAAAGACATACGGGCTTTCCATGATTTCATTGGCCACCGCACTCAATTGAGACACAATGGTTTTTTCCTGAATGATGTTTACGCCCACCACATTGTTCAAGTCCATACCCATTTGCCGGTTGCGCAAGTAATCGTGTTGCAGTTTGATAAACGATGCGCCCACAATAAGCACCACGGCTGTGAGAAATTGAATGGTAATCAGAGTGTTTCGTAGTCGAATCCCTCGTGGGGAGAGCGCAAATGAGCCTTGCAACACCAAAGCAGGCTGAAAAGAGGTCATGTACACCGCCGGATAAGCCCCTGCCAACAAGCCAAATACAACACTCAAAACCCCGGTGATGACCAGAATGTCGCTATTTGCGCTCAGGCCCGGATTGTCAAAGAAGGCATTTGATAACGCGCTGGTCGAAAAGAGATAGACCCATAACAGCGAAAGCAAAAACGAAAGGAGAGAGATCATGGCCGCTTCGGTCATCATAGCCACCCGCAACTCCCCCTGCGAAGCGCCCATTACACGCTGGGTATTGATGCCCTTTACACGGGAAGGCGCCAGTGCCGAAGAAAAGTTGGTGAAGTTAACGTATGCAATCGCCATGATGATGATGCCTATCAGCATAATCACGTAGCTCATGGTTTTGTTTCCTGTTTTTGCACCGCCGTAGCCGTTTGTGACGGTCTGGGAGAAATAGATCTCTTTAACAGGCTTAATTGCAAAGTTATAGCGCTTTGAATCCTCCCCAAAATGTTCTGCAGCCTGTTCGTTGAGCGACCCAAAATCGATCACTTCGCGTATGTTGAGTTTTCTATTCAGCTCGGCTACATCCACATCGGGCGTCAACTGAAAAAATCCAAGATAGGACCACATGTCCCAACGTCTGTCATCCAATTTGGAAAAGAGCGCATTGGTTACGCTGCTATTCTTGGGAAAATCTTTATAGATCGCCCCCACTTCCCACTCGCTTGCGTTCATGAGGATCG
>WQYK01000163.1 GCA_009781275.1 Bacteroidales bacterium
CATATTGCGGAATCATAAAGCCGCTGTTTAGTCCCGGATGCGCCACCAAAAAAGAGGGCAGTCCGCGCTTGCCAGAAATCAACTGATACGTCCTGCGCTCCGATATGCTCCCCAACTCTGCCAATCCAATGGCCAAAAAGTCGAGGGCAAGCGCCAACGGCTGTCCATGGAAATTTCCTGCCGACACCACTAAGTCTTCCAAAGGGATAACGGTGGGGTTGTCTGTAGTGCTATTCATCTCCGTCTCAAATACTTTTGTTGCATAATCGATACAATCCCTAGAAGCACCATGTACCTGAGGAATGCAGCGGAATGAGTAGGGGTCTTGTACATGCTCTTTCTGTTGGGTGGCTATTTGGCTCTCTTTTAGATAGTCACGCAGCGCTTTTGCGGTCTCTGATTGTCCCCTGTGCGGACGAACATCGTGAACTCCTTGCGTAAAAGGCTCTATGCGTCCGTTGTACGCGTCTAACGAAAGGGCGGCAATAAGGTCGGCTTGTTTGGAAAGGCGGTGCGCCTGAAGCAGAATCCATACTCCGTAAGCGCCCATAAATTGCGTTCCATTTAACAGCGCCAAACCCTCTTTGGATTGTAATTCAATCGGATTCCAGCCCTTTGCAGTGTTAAGTGCCGCGCCCGACATGCGTACTCCGTCTACATAGACCTCCCCTAACCCAATCAGCGGCAAACATAAGTGCGCCAAAGGCGCCAAATCTCCGGATGCTCCGAGCGAGCCTTGCTGGTATACAACGGGATAGATGTCTTGGTTGTAAAAATCGATTAATCGCTCCACCGTAGCCAACTGCACGCCGGAGTAGCCGTATGAGAGCGACTGTATCTTTAGAAAAAGCATCAGTTTTACAATCTCCCGAGGGACTTCATCTCCCATGCCGCATGCGTGAGAAATCATCAGGTTTTTTTGCAGTTGCGACAACTGCGATGCGTCTATCGACACATCACACAACGACCCAAAACCGGTGGTCACTCCGTAAATGGGCTCTTTTTGGTTTTGCATCTTGTTGTCGAGGTAGCTCCGGCACTGTTGGATTTGCTCCTTGGCTTGCGGGGAGAGCGCCAAATGGCAACCGTTGGCCACGATTTCCTTTATGTTTTGGAGTGTTAGGGAATCCGACGATATATAATGAATAGATTGCATGGTGTTTTAAATAAAATTTGTTACAAAAATAAGGCTTTTACCTATATTTGTGCCATAAAAAATAAAAAATCGTTGCCATGAATAGACTTATCGTGATTTTTTTCATCAGCTTTTTAGCCACGGGGCTCTTTGCGCAGTCAAAGGGGGTGAAGGTGATTTCCAAAGAAGAGTTAAAGTATCACACTGATTTTCTTGGTGCAAGGGAGTTTCGCGGCAGAGAGACGCCCTCGTCCGAGTTGTCTATTGCCTCCCTCTATTTGGCAAATTGGGCCAAACACGTTGGACTCAAACCGGTCATGGAAGACGGCTCCTACTATCAGCACGTTCCGCTAAACGTGACCGATGTATCCAAATCGGGGACAAAACTGACGGTCATCAGAGACGGCATGGAGAGCGTCTGGTACTTTGGGAAATCTTTTGGAGGCAACTTTTTATCCAATGGTTCCTATTTGGGGAGCGTACTCTTTGCAGGCTCACATCTGGATGACCTTGAAGATGTTGATTTGAGAGGTAAGATGATACTAATCATTGACGACGACCGCTTTTCTTTGGACGGAACAGAGCCAAACCCGTGGCTCAATACCCGCCTTGCATCAAAAATCAACTTTTTTAGAAGCAGGGGAGCTTCGGCGGTGTTGTCGGTGGTAAGCCCTGAGAAACAGGAGCGAATAACCACTCCGGCAGGTTTTTACGACTATATTCCCACAGGGAGGCTAAACACCGTTTATGAGTCGCAAAGGACAACCGCCGCATCCACCGCGCCACAAACCTCGCCTCAGCGACCACCCTCTCCCTTTACCTTGGCTGAGATTAATCATCAATTGGCGGCCGTTTTAATGGGTGTTGGCGAAGCGGATATAAAGGCTCTTTTTGCCGAACAAAGAGAGGGGAAAATATTAAAACCCACACTATATCAAGGAGTGTCTGCACGATTGGACGTTGTGGTTGATACCTACCCCGCCACTGCCCCCAACGTGATTGCCATGATAGAGGGCTCCGACCCTGTGTTGAAAAACGAGTATGTGGTGGTGAGCAGTCACCACGACGGCAGGGGAATCGATGACGGCGAAATCATCCCCGGCGCCGACGACAACATCACCGGCGTGGTGGCGATGATGGAGATTGGCCGCGCCTTATTGGTCGAAAGACCAAAGCGTACGGTGATTTTTGCATGGTTCTGCGGCGAGGAGCAGCTGATGCACGGCTCTCACTATTTTGTGAACAATTGCCCAGTCCCCGTTGAAAAAATCACGGCATGCATTAACTTGGATATGTTGGGACGCAACCCTACCGATTCGCTCTTTGTCATTGGTTCAGACATGTTAAGCTCGGAATTGGACAACGCCGTTATTAAGGCAAACAATACATCCGGAATCAGGTTTGGACTTGACTATCGCTACTCCAACTTTACACATCCCATGCGGTTCTACGTCAGGAGCGACCACTACCCTTTTATTCGGTTTGGCGTTCCCGCGGTGTGGTTCTTTTGCGATTTGACCAACGACTACCACACCTACAGAGAGGGCGTGGAGTTTATCGATTATGAGAAATTCTTTAAAGCCACAAAGTTAGGATACCTGACGATTATGGAGGTGGGCAACAAAAAAGAGCTCCTCAAGTTGGACATCAATCGTGCCGTCACCACTCGAGGAGCACATAATCTTAAGGAAACAAGCTTGTATCAGCAGACAAGGTAGGGTTATCCCCTCCTTGGCGGCCTACGGTCGCCTCCACGGTCACCTCCACGGCGGTCACGGTCTCCTCCGCGTCTGTCGTCTCCGCGAAAACCCCTGTCGCGACCTCCGTCGTCATGTCTTTCGGGCCTTGGTCTGCGCTCGGGCGCAACGTATCCTTCGGGCTTAGGCATGAGCGCCCTGCGGGAAAGACGGAGCTTGCCGCTCTTCTCATCTATCTCCAACAACTTGACCTCAACCATGTCGCCCACCTTAAATACATCTTCTGTCCTGTCAATCTTCTTCCAGTCTATCTCAGAGATGTGCAACAATCCCTCCTTACCGGGGAGAATCTCCACAAAAGCGCCAAATTCAAGAATCGATACCACTTTGCCGTTATAGACCTCATTCACTTCGGGAACGGTGGTAATGAGCTTGATACGTGCTAAAGCGGCGTCCATGCCCTCTCTGTTTTGACCAAAGATGTCGACGATTCCCGTCTCTCCCTCTTCTGTAATGGTGATGACGGTGCCGGTGGTTTTTTGAATCTCCTGAATCACCTTACCTCCGGTGCCAATCACTGCGCCGATAAAGGAGGCGGGGATAATAATCTGAATAATACGCGGTGCATGGGGTTTAAGGTCGGGACGTGGCTCGCTGAGCGTCTTCATCATCTCGTCCATAATGTGCAAACGTCCCAAACGCGCCTGCTCCAGAGCTTGTTCCAGCACTTCGTAAGGAAGGCCGTCTACCTTGATATCCATTTGGGTGGCGGTAATCCCGTCGCGGGTGCCGGTCACTTTAAAGTCCATGTCTCCCAAGTGGTCTTCGTCTCCCAAGATGTCGGACAGAATGGCAAACTTTTTGGTTTTGGGGTCGGTAATCAATCCCATGGCAATGCCCGATACCGGTTTCTCCATTTGAATACCTGCATCCATGAGGGCAAGCGTTCCGGCGCATACGGTGGCCATGGATGAGGAGCCGTTTGACTCCAAGATATCGGAAACGATG
>WQYK01000164.1 GCA_009781275.1 Bacteroidales bacterium
CGATTTGGCCGCCTTAAAAGCGACCTCCATAGAGAACGTCACCATAGAAGAGGCGCTAACGGCCCAAACCGGCAAGAGCGGAGAGAAACACGCCATTCCCTTCTACGCCAAATTGGAGGCTCCCTACATTGCCTCCTATATCCACATGAACAATAAAGTGGCTACCATTGTAGGCTTTAGCAAAGCCATCGCACCGGAAGTGGGCAAAGAGATCGCCATGCAAATCACCGCCATGAACCCCGTATCGATCAGCAAAAATGACTGTCCCCAATCGGTCATCGAAAAAGAGATGGAGATCTACCGCGAGCAGATCCGCTTAGAGGGCAAACCCGAGCAAATGGTAGAACAAATTGCCAAAGGCAAACTTTCTAAATTCTTTAAAGAAAGCACCTTAGAGGAACAAATCTTTGTAAAAGACGGCAAAATCACCGTAGCCGAGTACCTAAAGACTGTTGATCCCCAAGTGAAGGTGACCGGATTTTATCGCTTTTCTCTAAACGACTAAGTCACTAATTTGTTTCTTAGCGCTATTACGCAACAAGGCCGTCTAAAAAGTCATTTAGACGGCCTTTTTTTATAACGGTAGAGACAATCAAGAGTTGAGTTGAAGTCCCAAAGGATTAATGTTCCATCTCGTATTGTTTGGGGGATTAATACGTGATAACTTATAATTACTTCATCAGATTCATTGTCATAGTCAATATGGTGGTTGTAAGCGATATAGTGTGCTAGTGGAAAATTTTGGTGGTTTTCTATCGTTTCCCATACAATCGGCGAATCTACTCTATTCCTATAAACATCATTCTTCATAATGATACGGTCGCGTGTTAAAATCATATACTCGTCACTTTGAGATCTGTCTTCCCCAATTAGTCCGACGTCAATAAAAGTTAGTTTCCACTCCCCCTCCATACATTTTTGTATAACATCTAACGGTTGAGCAAACAGAAATTCTATATTGAGGGGTATATCTTCAACCTCATCAGTAATATCTTTGTTTGTTGAGCAAGCAATGATACACCCTGCCAGCATCAGTAAAATGACTGCTTTTCTAATTTTTGGGTACATATTTTTCATGTTCTACTCTATGGGTGCAAAAATAGACAAAAATGTTAAATCACACATTTTCTACAACTGCGCCGCATTCATCAGACGCTCCAACGGAACGGCAAGCCTTAAGCCCCAACTGCGGTATTTGGCTTGTTCAAATCCGACAAAAATCCCCACATCAAACATCATCAAGAGGTTGTTGATGGAGTAGCCAATCTCGATATAGTTTTTTAAGTTGGGCTGAAGCAGGTAGGAAGCTTGCACGCCTTCTCTGATCATGGGGTTTTTAAAGATAGGGATGTGTTTGAGCGCCAAGTAGGGCGTTTGGTACCTGACGTGTGCTTCAACATACCACTTGGGTGTGGAGATGGCGTAAGTTGGGAGCAGTTGAAAGGAGTTTAATCGTCTGTTGAGCGACACACCGCTTTGGTTGGTGTAGATATGGTGAAAGTCTGCAAAATAGAGCTGTTTCGAGCTCAAAAATTTGCCTGCGCCGGCTCTATAATCAAAGATGTTGTGGTAGCCAAAACTTCGCGACTGACGGATCTCAAAACGGGCAAAATCGAACTCAGACTCAGAGCCCTTTACGCCGGGAATGCCCTTTATCCACTCTGCAGAGAAGGTGGGATAGTCCGAAGATAGCATGATTTTGCGTCCCTCACGCATGCGGTAACGCTGCATAGGTGTGTAGGAGAGTCCTATGCGTATAACTGCCGATCGGTTTTCACCGATGATGGCGGGTTGCTCATTTACATACTGATTGTTATCGGGAATGTTGGGGGCAAACAAACGGCTGTTTTTAAAGAACCATGAATAGTCGTTTGAATTGGACAAAGGAAGCCGCTCCTCCCACTTCAAACCTAAGCTCCAAACCAATCCGTGTGTGATGTCGATCCTGTGGTTAAAGTCGATTCTTTTGCCGTCGTAAAAGCGGGAAGGGTTGACCCTAAAGAGGAGCGAAGACCAGTCGTTTACTACCCCTACCCCCTGATTGCCTGCAAAGTCACGCGTCTGGGACGACAACTCCAAACTCCAATAGCCTCGTTGGTTGGCCCAATAACGTTGCTCTGCCAAGACATTCCACATCAACGCTTCGCGACAAAAAGCCCACGAAGCCCTCCCGCGTAGCTGGATATAGCCGTTGTTTGGGGTCTCTCTTCTTACCCTTAACGCTTGCCCGTATACCCATCCGTCCACCACATTATACCCTCCCTCCAACGGGTTGATGAGTCCCGAATAGCTGATGCGCCACAAAGAGTCGGGCCTAAAAGTGTACCCAGAAATGATGACGCCTCTTGTGATCTCCTTTCCCTTTTGGCGCCTTCCCTCAGGCGTGTCGGGTGCCGCTTTAATCGAGTCTGATATTTGAAAAAGGTCCAGCTCTTTGCGGTCCAGAGGCGCCGGTCGCATCACAGCCCAATAGGCCGAATCTTGTTGTGTCTTTACGCTATCCCTAATGATTCTAAAGTTGTTGATCACCTCTAACGAGGGTCTTTCGCCACGCTCTACGCGCTCCTCTTCCCTAACGGCAGCTATGGCCTGATCCTGTATCTTGCGCAACTCGCGCATATCTGTTGGCCTTAACTCCGCTTTATCTAAGATCTCTTCTTGTCTGGCTGATTGAGTTACACGCTGATTTTGGCGTACGTCTGTATATTTAATCGAGCCAGAAAATTGTCCTGTGGCCCCCAATCCAAAGCCATCCCATTCGCCTTTAATGCTGTAGCTAACGGGCAAAAGGATCTCGTCCGACACAAACCGATAGGTCTGCTGCGCCCTGGCCGTAAGGTATTGTTGAGAGAGGCTCAAATCCAAAGCCTGTACACACCATTTTTCCCGCACTATAAACAGATATCCGGTAAACAGATCGTTGGCTTTGCGTCTTGGCGTTACCTGTATCTTGGCCACCCACTGCCCGTCAATCTCGGAATCGCCCAGATACTTAAAAGCGTAATTCTGGAAAGCGGTAGGCGCCAACGGCATATTGGGTCGGTTGCTGTAAATGTTCAAGTTGGCCAATCCCATCTGGATATCGTTTTCTCCCATGCCCAATTTTTTTAAGTCGACATTTGCCGCCGTTTTTTCTGACTTGATGGTCTGCTCTATCTTATCGGGCGCGGTAAATTTGATTTCGCTCACAGACTCTTGAATTCCTGAAAGTTCCTTAACAGCAGCACGCTGCTCTTTGTTCATGGCCAAATAGGCCGCTCCCCGCAGCTTGGTCACCTCCATATTTCCCTTTAGGTACACTTCTGCCGTATAGCTCTGCACCAAATTCCGGTAATAGGGCGCCATGCCAATGGCCCTGCGCATAATGGTCATGGCGGGATCCTCCTTTTTGGCCGTTACAATGACTGGAGGTAGCTGATATTCTGCCTCTTCTAACAAAATTGTTTTGAGCTGGCCTACCGTCTTGGGCTCGCTTTGCCAACTGATCCTTGCCGTTTGATAACCCATGCACACAATCACAAGGTTATAACTTCCCTGAGGAACCGCCAATTCAAATACACCCTCTCCATTTGTTACAATACCCTGCTGTAAGTCAGATATGTATACTGTTACATGGGGTATCGGCTCCTGCCTCTTATCCGCAACGCGACCTGTTAAGTATTGTGCATGCAGCACAGGCACAATGAGCAGCAAAGTGCACAATAATACGAGCATACGTTTTTTCATCATCGGTAAAGATATCTACTTAACAGATGACAACAAAAATAGTGCCGTACACTTTTACTTAGTCGTAACCGCCCCCGCCACTGTGTTTGCCACCAAAGCCCGTA
>WQYK01000165.1 GCA_009781275.1 Bacteroidales bacterium
AGTGTAAGATATTGTTTTTCTTTAATATAACGACGATAAACATCCATGATTTGATCTTTGGTTACTGCCTGAAACTTCTTGAGTTCGTCAAACGAAGCCACAGGAGAGCCGCCAAATTCGTTGTCGCGGGCCATCATAAGCGCTTTTCCCTGAATACTGCCGATGCGGCTATAAAGAGTCACCTCCTGCATGATTTTGATTCGCTCCAACTCCTGCTCATTGACGCCCTCTTGCTCAAAACGGGCAAAGGCTTCCTGAACGGCGCTATACACGTCGTTCAAATTCACTTTTTCAAAGGCCCTTACAGAAAAGAGCAAGCTCCCGGCCATCTCACTCGCCCTGCTAAAGCCGTTCACACTTGGAGCGAGCTTCTTCTCCTCAACAACGACTTTGTACAAAGGCGACTGCTTTCCGGAAGTGATGAGAGAGACCATGGCAGAGAGGGCATTGGCATCTTTGTGGTACTGCTCAACGCCGGGAAAAACGATCATCAACTCGGGAAGTTTGGCAAAATCGTCTTCCCACATCACCTTTTTGCTTTGGGTAAGCTGCGCAGGTTGGGGAGCGGGTTTGGGCACAACATTACCTTTGGGAATTTCTCCAAAATATTTCTGAATCAACTGCTTTGCCTGTGCCTTGTCAAAGTCGCCTGCGAGCACCATGGTGGCGTTGCCCGGAACGTAATAGTCGGCATAAAACTCCTTTACATCGTCAATGGTGGCGTTGCGCAGGTCTTCAATCTCGCCAATGGTGGTCCAGCTATAGGGATGACCTTCCGGAAAAAGCTCTTTGGCAATAATGATGCTCGACTGCCCGTAAGGCTGTGTATCGTAGTTTTGACGTTTTTCGTTGGACACAATGTCGATCTCCCTCTCCAATCCGCCTTGAGTAACGGTATTGATAAAGAAGCCCATCCTGTCGGACTCCATCCACAAGATTTTTTCGAGGGCATCTCTGGGAACGGTTTCAAAGTAGTTGGTACCGTCTGTATTGGTCGAACCGTTAAACGACCCGCCCATAGCGGCGATTTTTTGGAAAAAGGCGTTTCTCGGAAGATTTTCCGAGCGCTGGAACAGCATGTGCTCAAAAAAGTGGGCAAAACCGGTTCTCCCCGGCTTCTCCCGACCCGATCCCACATGGTACTGAATCGCCAAAGAGACAATAGGGTCGGAATGGTCTTGATGCAGAACGATTTTTAGTCCGTTATCAAGGGTATAACTCTCGTAGGAGAGCGTTGGCGTCTGATTGGGGCTGCTACAGGCAAAGGCAAAAAGCATCATGGTTGCAACTGACAGTTGTGCAAAGTGTTTATTCATAAGGCAGGTATTAGATAGTTTAGTGCTACAAAAGTAATAAAAAATTTTACCTTAAAAATATTATTTTTGCAGCATGAAAATAATGGCCATTATCGGCGTTTGGTGACTAAATGTTGGGTATTTGCAAAAGTTTTCATACTTTTGTGAAGTAATCTAAAAAATAAAATCATGAAGTGGACTAAAAACGAGGCAGAAAGCGTAGAGAACGAGGTAGTTCCCGAGGAGAGAAAATCAAAAATCACGTTGTATTGGGAGAAAAGACGGAGACTCGGCATCCCTCCGGGAAAAATCATTAATCGCGCAGTCCTCAGGTAGTGCGTAAAGAAAAAGGAGGGATGAGGCGTGAGATATTATCTTGACACCAACGTGCTGATATATGTACTATTGGAAGAAATGCACAGTGAACTTAGTACAGAAGCGCAACGTATTTTGGAAGATTATTCCAACAGTTTTTATGTGAGTTCGGTAGCCGTAAGAGAGTTAATACATGCTTACAAAACAGGCGGTATTCAAGATGCTTATCATAAATCAGTAAAAGAACTGTTTGAAGTCATGGAGGAATCGGGCATAGAAATCGTTCCCATGAACAAACACCACTTGCTCCAATACGCAGCATTGGAAACTGCAGAAGGGCACAAAGACCCTAACGACCACATTATTATTGCTCAGGCTATCTCAGACAAGATACCCATTATCTCGTCCGACCGCATGTTTAAGCACTACACGAGGCAGGGGTTGGCGTTTGTTTATAACAAAAGATAGGGATTTTTGTAGACGGTTCAAGTAGTAGTCGACCTAATGTTGGGAATTTGCAAAAGTTTTCCTATTTTTGCAAAAAATAGATGGATGATGGAAATGGAGCGTTTAATAAGTTTTGATTGGGCTGCAAAGGGATTGTTGCGGCAAAAGGCTAATTTTGTGGTATTGGAGGGTTTTTTGTCCACATTGATGGATGACAACATTAAGATTGTAAGAATGTTGGAGAGCGAGGGCAACAAAAGCCAATCGGACGACAAATTCAATCGGGTAGACATGCTTGCGGAGAATAGCCGCGGTGAGTTGGTCATCATTGAGGTTCAAAACAACCGTGAATTGGACTATTTTCACCGCATGCTGTATGGAGTCTCCAAAGCAGTGATTGAGTATATTCATGAGGGCGAACGATACGCCAACATCAAAAAGATATATTCGGTCAATATTCTTTATTTTGAGCTGGGTCAGGGAGAGGACTATCTTTATCGGGGTCGTACCGATTTTTGCGGTGTATTCAAGAACGACCGCCTGAGGTTATCTGTTCATCAGGAGCAGCAGTTCAAGTACAGTGAGATTGGCGATCTTTTTCCAGAGTACTTCATTCTTAGGATAGAAGAGTTCGATAGAGAAACCGTTACCCCGTTAGACGAATGGTTTTCGTTTCTCAAGACGGGCCAAATCCCGGAAGACGCCAAAGCGCCCGGCCTGCCCGAGGCAAGAGAGCGCCTAAGACGCGCCAACATGAGCAAAGCCGACCGTCAGGAGTACGACGCCCACATAGAAGCGCTGCGTTATCAGAAGAGCGTTATTCAAACCGGCTTGATAGAAGGAAGAGAGGAAGGCAGGGCAGAAGGTAGGGCAGAAGGCAGGGCAGAAGGCAGGGTAGAAGGCAGGGCAGAAGGTAGGGCAGAAGGATTAGCAGAAGGCGAAGCCCAGCGAATCCAACTCCATTCACAACTTCAAACCTCTCAAGCAGAAAAGGATGCATTCCAAAAACTTGCTACAGAGCAAGCTGCCAAAATAGCTGCATTAGAGCGCTCACTATCCGCAAACCGCTCTTCCACGTAATCAAAAAACTGACGCCGCTGTTGCGCGTTTATTAAATTTTTGTACCTTTGCCGTGCACCTGCTAAGGGAACTCCGTGCAAACCGGAGACAGTACCCGCTGCTGTGATGCTTGCCCCCAAAGGGTTATCCTCGTTCTAACCACTGCCTTAAAAGAGGTGGGAAGGTGTAGGGTATAAAAGCTAAGTCAGAAGACCTGCTCAGGCGCAACTAAATAACTTTTAAAGCTTTCGGGAGATAGAGCATGAATGGACAGGTTCTTATACCATAGTATTGTAGTCATTGTTGTATGCGGATGCAGCCATGCGCTCTTTGCGCAGGATCATGCCGCAGATACAGTTAGGGTGTTGACTGCCGCACAGGTAGAGGCCTCTCAAACGCCCGGCCCTGCGCCCAATCGGCGCTTCTCTGCCGGTCTTCGCGCCCAAATCTTTGGGGCAGAGCAGATGCAACCATTCAAAGACCAGAGCTTGTCGGACTATTTGCAACGCAACAGCGCCGTCTATATGAAAGAGCTTGGACAGGGGATGGGGGCCTATATTTCGATTAGAGGCACATCGGCCTCACACACGTCTGTACAGTGGAACGGCCTGAGCGTGGAGATGCCCACCATGGGCCAAACCGACTTTTCACACCTGCCCCTCTTCTTTTTTGACGCCATGGAGCTGCACCTTGGCGGCGGGAGTGCG
>WQYK01000166.1 GCA_009781275.1 Bacteroidales bacterium
GACAAATTGGTGTTGATACCTCCAAAGCCTTTGGGCAAACCGGTCATTCCTTTAAGAATTGCACTATTGGCATTCGTCGTCACGTTGGTGATCTCTTTTTCGGTTTCACCGCGTACCCCTTCTTGGGTCAATGGTCTGTTTGTGTAGTACATTGGCAAACCTGTCTTTGGATCAGCTCCTAAATACTCTCTGGTATAGTATTGGTAATATGAATAGCCTTGTGTCCTGATGAATGGTGTGCTCGTCTGTATTTCTCCATCTTCTGACAAGGACAAAACTTCATTATGCAAAGAGCTCCAATTAAATCCCATATCCCATTTTAAGTCGGTTTTCTTTAAGATATTTACATTTAACGTAAGCTCAAAGCCACTGTTGAGCATGGAGCCAATATTTTTAGTTGTACTTGAGAAGCCTGTTATAGAGGGGATGGATGCGCTAAGTAACAAGTCCTTTGTTGTTCTGCTATAGTACTCGCCAATAAACGAGAACCTGTCAAAAACTTTGCCCTCAATCGCGACATTCCATGTGTAGTTTGTTTCCCATGTAAGCCCTCTGTCGGCAAAAGTACTTGGATTTGAATCGTTATCACCACCATATCTTCCGTATCCATATAGCGTTTGCCAGTCGTAATAACCGGGGGGAAGTGTGCCGTTTACGCCATATGAACCCCTTAATTTAAGGTCGTTAAGCCACGATATGGGCTGCATGAACGATTCGTTGATAAGCCTCCATGAGCCTGATAAAGACCAAAAGTCTCCCCATCTGTTCTCTGGCCCAAGTTTTGATGATCCGTCTCTTCTGTAGGTTGCTGTCAAATAATATTTTGCTTGATAATCATAATTAAAGCTGCTGAGGAATGACAACAAAGCTTGTTCGTCATTTCTTGTGCCGCTAACCCTTACATCTGCTGCTAAATACGTTGAGGTTAAACTATAGTTTGCAAAATTAACTTTGGACAGGTCTGTATATTGCCGTTTCATGCTTTCTGCTTCCCAACCTACCATCAATGCAACGTTGTGCTTCTTGGCAAACGTCTTATTATAGTTCAAGGTTGACGAGCTAATGATTCTCTCGATTTTGTTGTACCTGTCGCCTACATATCCCTTACCATAAGCCTCCCCGTACTGATGCCCCACTAACCATCCAAACCTGTCGTCGACACGGGTGTTGTCGTAGCTTATTAGAGACTTCAACTTTAAGTTTTCGATAAGAGCCACTTCGACAGACCCTTTAAGCAATGTTCTGTAATGTTTGGAATTAGCAATTTGTAAATCCTTGTCCGGATAGGGATTCCTAAAAGCTGTACCTTCATACGATTCTGTTGAAGCCGGTCCATGATGAGCGTATGTCCCGTCGGGTTTTTTGAATGCAAATCGAGGTGTAAGCCTCACAACTGCAGCCCACCAGGGGTTATCTCTTTGTCCAGATCCTTCTTGAAAACCTTCCTGATCAGTGATGACATATTGCATACTGCCTCCAACTGTGATCTTTTTAGAGAGTTTATGGCTGGCATTGATGTTGGTAGAAATTCGGTTCATGTGGGCGTTTAGCGATACCCCTTTTGTATCGTTAAAGGCAACTGAAGCAAATACCCGCGATTCCGCACTTCCTCCCGAAATGCTATATTCATAATTTTGAGCCGAAGCCGTTCTAAACAACTTCTTTCTCCAATCGACATATTCCCAACCGGGTTTAAATGAAGGATAATAGTATTCTGTCCTGTTGGTTACATACGCATCTATCGAACCATATGTCGCATTGTTCCACACAGAAGGAGTATCTTCTGCATAGTTCCTCAGCATCTCTTTCGTCAGCATCTCTCTCTCTTGGTCAGAAACCATAGGGTAGTTGTAAACGGCAAAATCTGAGAAACCATAGCTTGCTTTAAAGGTAGATACGGCCTTCCCTTGCTTTCCTGTTTTGGTAGTAATGAGTATCACGCCATTTGCTGCTCTTGAGCCATAAAGAGAAGCGGCAGCAGCATCTTTTAACACCGTAATGCTCTCAATATTACTTGGATCCAAAAAGTTCATGGAGCTGGTAACAATATTTGCCGTTGAATGATCTCCACTGGTCACCGGAACACCATCAACTACATATAGGGGTTGGTTACCTGCGTTAAAAGAGCCGATCCCCCTTACTCTGATTTGAGGCATGGAGCCGGGCTGTCCGCTTTGCGATGTTACTTGCATTCCGGGTACGTTGCCCGCTAAAGCTTGCTCTATGCTAATAACTGGGACGTCTTTAATCGCGTCATTCCTAACCACTGAGGCAGAACCGGAGTAGCTTCCTCTCCTTACCGTACCATACGCGACCACCATCACCTCTTCTAGTGATGTCGCGTCGGGAGAGATCACGATGCTCAACGTTGTCCTGCTACTCACAGGGACTTCCACTGTCGAGAATCCAATAGAACTCACAACAAGCACAGCGTCACCGGGAATGCTGGGAAACAAAAATCTCCCGTCTACGTCTGTGCTTGTAATCAACCTATTATTGCCTTTGACAACAATAGTGGCAAACGAAACCGGAGTTCCGTCATCGGAAGAAGTTACCGTACCGGTAACTCGTGTTTGCGCTATCGCTGTAATACATAAGAGCACAGCTGTCGCAAGAATTACGATTTTCTTCATACGCAAATTTGATTAAATAGTTGGTTTTTAGGTATATTTATGGGTGTACGTTTTTTCGCAGATATGACGAATGTAAGAAATATAAAGATAATATCCAAATATTTCACCTATGAATATTATAAAATTTTTTATCTTTGTTTCATCAATTAATCTTTGGTCTATGTTTGAATATATAAAGGGGACAATCTCAGAATTAAGCCCTACGCATGTGGTGGTTGAAGCAAGCAATTTGGGGTATCATATCCTGATCTCTTTACAAACTTTTAGCGCTCTTCAAAAAGAGGCTTCTCCCGTACAACTTTGGCTTCACCACCATGTACGAGAAGACGCCCAACTGCTCTATGGATTTGCGCAAAGGAGTGAGCGTGAAATGTTTCGATTATTGATCGGCGCTTCGGGTATTGGTCCCAACTCCGCCAGAATGATTCTGTCGTCCCTCTCTTCCGAAGAGCTGGGTCAGGCCATTCTCACAGAAGATATTACTCGATTAAAATCTATTAAAGGGATCGGTCTCAAAACAGCGCAACGCCTAATAGTGGAGCTCAAAGACAAAGTGGCTAAAGTGGGAGCGATGGGCGGAGCGGTTCAAAGTGTGGAAACCACAACCGGCCATCATCGCTCATCAATTCGTGAAGAGTCGTCTATGGCACTGCAAATGTTGGGATTCCCAAAGGCTGCCGTAGAAAAAACCATCGACAACTTGCTCAAAACACGCTCAGATTACTCACTTGAGGAAATCATCAAGGTTGCACTCAAGCAAATTTAATCTATATTTGCACGATTATTCTTAACATTATTATATCATGAATTTAAATTTCCCGGCAAATTTACTCTACACCAAGGATCACGAATGGGTAAAAGTCGACGGTAACATTGCCACTGTAGGCATCACCGATTACGCCCAGTCTCAATTGGGCGACATCGTTTTTGTGGACATTCAAACCGAAGGCGACAACTTAGACATTGATGAGGTGTTTGGCGCTCTTGAGGCTGTAAAAACTGTTGCAGAAGCGCTTATGCCACTCTCAGGTGTTGTGACCAAAGTAAATCCACAATTAGAGAGCGAGCCACAACTGATTAACAACGATCCTTATGGAGGAGGCTGGATGATTGAAATCGAAATGTCCAACCCGGAAGAGCTAAACGGGCTGATCTCATCAGAAGAGTA
>WQYK01000167.1 GCA_009781275.1 Bacteroidales bacterium
GTAGATACAGAAAAATGCAAAGGCTGCAGCGTTTGCGTTGTAAACTGCCCCACCAAGACCATTGCATTGGCTAAAGAGGTCAACAGCAAAGGGTACAACTACGTCTATATGGAAAATCCCCAAACATGCACCGGCTGCACCAACTGCGCAACCGTGTGCCCGGACACCTGTATTACCGTTTATAGGGTAAAAATGTAGGGGCGGGAGGCTCCCGCCCTATTTAAAAAAAACAATAAACAAACATAATAAAACAATGACTGAAAAAGTATTAAAAAAAGGGAACGAAGTGATCGCCCTCGGCGCCATACATTGTGGCTGCGACGGTTACTTTGGGTACCCCATTACGCCCCAATCAGAAATTATGGAGACGCTCATGGAGGAGAAGCCTTGGGAGACCACCGGCATGGTGGTATTGCAGGCAGAGAGCGAAATAGCGTCCATCAACATGGTACATGGCGGCGCTTGCTGCGGCAAAAAAGTGATGACCTCTTCCAGTAGTCCCGGGATGAGTTTAATGTGCGAGGGACTTAGCTATTTGGCAGGGTCTGAACTACCCTGTGTGTTGGTGAACGTGGTACGCGGAGGCCCCGGCTTAGGCACCATTCAACCCTCTCAGGGAGACTATTTTCAAGCTGTAAAAGGCGGTGGGCATGGCGACTACAGAGTTATCGTATTGGCCCCTTTCTCCGCACAGGAGATGTATGACTTTGTATGGCTTGGTTTTGATTTGGCCTTTAAATACCGCACTCCTGTTCTGATCCTAACGGACGGAATGATTGGACAGATGATGGAAAAGGTAGAGTTACGTCCCCAGAAACCGCGTCTTAGCGATCAGGAAGTTGCCGAGCTCTACGGCTCTTGGGCTACCACCGGAAAGCCCACTACCCGTCAGGAGAACATAATCACTTCTTTGGCGTTGGAAGCCAGGGTACACGAGGCGTTAAATCAAAAATTACAAGCCAAATACAGGGTGATCGAAGAGAGCGAAGTGCGTTTTGAGACGCTCCAATGTGAGGATGCCGATTATATCTTGGTTGCCTACGGAAGCATGGCGCGGATATGCGAAAGCGCCGTTGAACTTGCCCGTTCACAGGGAATCAAATTGGGACTGTTGCGTCCCATTACCCTCTTCCCGTTCCCTGTTAAGGAGATAGAGAGGATGATCCCCCAACTCAAAGGCATCATGTCGGTGGAGTTAAGCACCGGACAAATGGTAGAAGATATTCGTTTGGCGGTAAGCGGAAAAGTTCCCGTTACCTTCTATGGTCGTTTAGGCGGCGTGATTCCCACTCCTCAGGAGGTACTTGATGCATTTAAAACCAACTACATGAAATAAGCGCTTAAAAAATTCGATTATGGATATAAAAGATATTATTAAACCCGAAAATATAGTCTATCAAAAGACCAAAGTGCTTACCAATAAAGTGATGCACTATTGCCCGGGTTGTTCGCACGGAACCGTACATAAGTTGATTGCAGAGGTGATCGACGAGATGGACATTCAGGACAAAACCATTGGCATTACGCCCGTAGGCTGCGCCGTATTTGGCTATAACTACATGCATATTGACTGGCAACAAGCCGCCCATGGCCGCGCCCCCGCTTTGGCCACGGCTACCAAACGACTCTATCCCGACAAATATGTCTTTACCTATCAAGGAGACGGCGACTTGGCCTCAATCGGCACCGCAGAGATCATGCACGCCTGCAACCGTGGAGAGAACATTGTGGTGATCTTTATCAACAACGCCATCTACGGGATGACCGGCGGCCAGATGGCCCCCACCACCCTGATTGGCATGGTCACCTCCACCACTCCCTATGGACGTCAGGTTGACCTTAACGGATACCCCCTTAAAATCACCGAACTGATTGCTCAGTTAGAAGGTACTTGCTACGTTACGCGCCAATCGGTGCAAACGGCTGTAGCCGCCCGCAAAACAAAAAAGGCGATCCGTAAGGCGTTTGAAAACTCTAACCAAAAGAAAGGCACCTCTTTCATAGAGGTGGTCTCATCTTGTAATTCGGGATGGAAAGTATCTCCCGTCCAGGCTAATGAATGGATGGAAGAGAACATGTTCCCCGTCTATCCTTTAGGCGATATTAAAGACAGATAAAATCATAAAGAGATGAAAGAAGAAATTATTATAGCCGGATTTGGAGGGCAAGGCGTGCTCTCCATGGGCAAGATATTGGCCTATTCAGGTATTATGCAGGATCAGGAGGTGACCTGGATGCCCTCTTACGGTCCCGAAATGCGCGGTGGTACCGCCAACGTAACGGTGGTGATCAGCGACAAACGCATCAGCTCTCCCATTGTAAATGCTTACGATACAGCGATCATCCTTAACCAACAATCTCTCAATAAATTTGAGCCGATGGTTAAGCCTGGGGGTTTATTGATTTACGATCCCAACGGAATTACCCGTCATCCTGTGCGCAAAGACATTACCATTTATTCGATAGAAGCGGTAGAAGAGGCTGCAAAGTTAGGCAATGCCAAAGCTTATAACATGATTGTGTTGGGCGCTTTTCTCAAACTCAAGCAGATTGTTAAGATGGAGAACGTCATCAAGGGACTCAAGAAGTCGATCCCCGAACGCCACCACCACCTGATCCCCATGAACGAGCAGGCGATTGAGGTGGGAATGGGGGCAGCTAAAGAAATACATCAAGTGTAATGGCATTACTGTCAATTTAAAAGAGTTGTTTTGTTTCTTCAGGACAACTCTTTTTTTTGTTATCATTTTTTTATTTTCTACCTTTGCAAGAAGCCTAAATCGTATATGAATGCAGATTATCAAGCAGCAATAAGTCGACTGAAGAGCAAGATCGGAATACTTGTTTCTCAGTATGAGCATGTTAAAGCAGACAGCGAACGTATGGCTATTGAATTAACCACTTTAAAAATTATATTAAGCGACAATAAAGTAAAAATAAGCGAACTGGAAAAGAAACTAAACAGGTTGCAGATGGGAGAAGCGTTTAAAGCCTCAAGTGGGGATGTGAGGGAGGCTAAGCAAAAAATTGGTAAAATCATCAAAGAGATTGATAAATGTATTGCGTTACTCAATACTTAGAGAACAAAGATGGAAGATAAGTTATCCATAAGAATCAGCATTGCAGATCGGTATTATCCTTTAAAGATAGTGGCTGCCGACGAAGAAAGAATTCGGATCGCCGCCAAGAGGATCAACGAAAAGATCGATCAATATCGCCAGAGGTATGCGGGGAGAGATATTCAGGACGCGCTCTCCATGGCGACGCTGCAATTTGTGATTCGTCTGATTGAATCGGAAAATAATGAACACGTTGAGCCGTTTGTCAGAGAATTGGACTCAATCAGTGTTCAGTTGGAAGCGTATATTCAAAAGGAGGCGTAAAGCCTTTGTCTTGACATATTGATTTACCTGCTGTGGAAAGCAGCTCTTTGCGAAACTCAACACTTCTTTACAAAGCAGAGTGATCGCGTACTGAAAACAGGCCCTTTATTACCCTTTGGGGGATTCCATTTACGGGACGTGGGAAGTTTGAGGTGATTTAAACGACGCTCTAAACCTTGATTTCAGGGTTTTTGCTAAACAGCCTTCCACAGCGGGTTTTTTTAATACACATACTATATATATACCAAGCACTATGGAAAATTTATTTATCTACACCATCATTTCATGTTTAGCCGGACTTGGCATCTCCTTTATTCTTGTGAACAATGTGATCATGAAGAAAAGGCTGGGCAGGATCTACAAAGAGGCGAATATGGAAGCCGAAAATATTAA
>WQYK01000168.1 GCA_009781275.1 Bacteroidales bacterium
CCCCTCTATAAAAAAGCATCGATTTCTTTGGCCTACACGCAAATGAGAATCACTTTTCAGGGAAACTGGGGAGTGATCTTTAGGGCTTACGACACCGGCGTGGCTTATCGCTTCTTTACCACTAGAAAAGGAGAACTGGTCATCATGGATGAAGTGGCTCAGTTTCAATTTTCTGACGATCACCCAGTGCTCGCTGCCTACACCGTACCCCGTCTGGACGATCGTTTTTCCGGCGCATATCAAAGTATCTATACGTCAACCACACTTGGAGCGCTTGACACCTCCAAAACCGTCCTGCTCCCTACATTAATCACCCTGCCCAAAAAGCGCGTAGTCATCACAGAGGTAGATTTGGAGCACTACCCCGGCATGTTCTTTGAAAAGAGTTCTCAGGGATACGGCCTCTCCACCCTCTTTCCCAAATACCCCAAAGAGGTGATCTACCACCCCACCCGCAAACAGGAGCGGGTAACGGCAAGCGAGCCCTACATGGCGATTGTTAACGGGACACGTGAGTTCCCGTGGCGCCTGATGGTCATATCGGAAGACGACGCATCGCTCCTCCTCTCCGACTTAGTTTACGCCTTGGCGCCACCTCCGGACCCTAAACTCTACCCCATTACCTTATCCAATGATGCCCGTACCGCTCCCCAAATCTCCTGGATTAAGCCCGGAAAAGTGGCCTGGGACTGGTGGAACGACTGGCGCATCTATGGCGTTGACTTTGTAGCAGGCATCAACACCCAAACGTACAAATACTATATCGATTTTGCCGCCGACAACGGCCTGGAATATGTGATATTAGACGAAGGATGGTCGCCTCCTCCCACAGGCGATGTGATGAAGATCATCCCCCAAATCGACCTTCCCGAACTGATCCGGTACGCCGACTCCAAAAACGTGGGACTGATCCTCTGGGTTGTTTGGAATGTGTTGGATGAAAAGTTAGAAGAGGCGTGCGCCCACTACGCCCAAATGGGCATCAAAGGGTTTAAGATCGACTTTATAGATCGGGCCGACCAAAAGGCGATTGAATTTGTTCCCCGTGCCTCGCTAATGGCTGCCAAATATAAACTTTTTGTCGATTTTCACGGCGTATCAAAACCCACCGGCCAAAACCGAACCTACCCCAACGCCCTTACCTTTGAGGGGGTATATGGCTTAGAGGAGCTAAAATGGGCCAACCCCGACATGCCGCTCTACGACGTCACGTGGCCCTTTATCCGCGGCTTGGCCGGCCCCGCCGACTACACCCAGGGCGCCATGAAAAACGCTGCCCGCGACGCCTTTGCCAGCATCTACCGCGAGCCCATGAGTCAGGGCACCCGTTGCCACCAGATGGGCAGCTACATGATCTTTGAATCGCCCCTTGCCATGTTGTGCGACAATCCCTCTAACTATAAAAAAGAGCAGGAGTGCACCGACTTTATCTCTAAAATTCCCACCACCTATGATGAGACGGTTGTAGTGGCCGCACAAGTAGGAGAATATATTGTAATGGCGCGTCGGCAAGGTAACGACTGGTACATTGGCGGGATCACCAACTGGACGCCGCGTGACCTTACCCTTGATCTCTCTTTTCTACCCCAAGGAACATACCGCGCCGAACTCTTTACCGATGGAGTTAACGCACACCGTGTGGGGATTGATTATAAACGCAGCCAATTCAACCTAACGCCGGGTGCATTTAACCTCCACATGGCGCCGGGTGGAGGGTTTGCGATGAGGTTAAGTTTACCTTAATCGTTGTTTATGATGAAAAACAGCTATCTTTGTGCAAATTGAACACGTCATGCACAATTTGCAAATATTTATCAAAAGAAGAATAGAATCAGACGTTTATATGCGTTTGAACGTCTTCCCTGCACTCTTGATTTTGGGCTCAAGGCAATGTGGGAAATCTACGTTGGTCAAAATGATTGCACGCGAAAAAGCAAATTTTTTATACCTCGACCTTCAAAATACCTCAGATTTAAACAAGCTATCTGCGCCGCAACTCTTTTTTGAAGCAAACAAAAACACAATCATTTGTCTTGATGAGATACAGCAAACACCTCACCTTTTTTCGGTTTTACGAAGCGAAATAGACCGAGATCGCCGTCCGGGACGTTTTATTCTGTTAGGCTCTGCATCACAAGAGTTGATTCAAAAAACGTCGGAATCTTTAGCAGGCAGAATAGGGATTGTTGAGTTAACCCCTTTTTCGATCGACGAATTGATGCTGCAAAACAACCAAACGGATTTAAGAATATACTGGAACAGGGGTGGTTACCCGGACAGCTTTTTGGCTACAAATGACAAATTTAGCGCTATGTGGCGAGAAGATTTTATCAGAACCTACGTGCAAAGAGATCTTCCCCAGCTTGGTTTTCAAATACCCGCGCTGCAAATGCGTCGTTTGATGACTTTCTGCGCCCATCTATCGGGACAAATCCTCAATACCTCAAAACTTGGCGAATCCTTGGGCGTTGCCCACACGACCATTCGCCGATATATCGATCTATTGGAACAAACCTTTTTGGTGCGTGTTTTGGCGCCTTATGAAACCAACGAGAAAAAGCGTTTGGTCAAATCGCCAAAAATATACATCCGCGACCATGGCATTTTACACCAATTGCTCCGTATTAGAGACTTCAATGATTTAATGGGAAACCCCGTTCTTGGATCTTCATGGGAAGGTTTGGTGGTAGAAAATATCTGCTCTGTGTTTGCAGACTGTTGCTTTTCATTTTATCGTAGCGCGACAGGCGATGAGTTGGATTTGATTGTTCAGACGTCGAATAAAACAATAGCCATTGAATGTAAAGCATCTACCTCACCTCAACTCACCAAAGGTTTCTGGAACGCCGTCACTTTTGTACAACCCCAATTAACACTGGTTGTTGCTCCCATATCAGACTGCTATCCGATCAAAGAGAATGTATTTGTTTGCGGAATTGTTCAGGCCATTGAACTGGTTTCAAAAGAACTTCTCTAAATCGACATTCCCTCCCGATAAAATAAGCCCTACCCTTTTGCCTGCAAAAACAGCGGGACTCTTGAGCACAGCCGCAAGCGTAACGGCAGCAGAAGGCTCAATAATGATCTTGGTTCTTGACCAAAAGAGCTTCATGGCGTCAACAATCTCCTGCTCCGTAACGATGATGATGTCAGAGACCAATTCCTTAATCAAAGGATAAGTCAAATCTCCTAAGCTGGTGCGCAGTCCGTCTGCGATGGTCTGGGGATTGGTTTGGGGGATAATCGTTCCGGCATGAAAAGATTTAAAGGCATCGTCAGCGCCTAAGGGCTCTGCTCCAATGACCTTTGTACTTGGTGAAAAATAGGCGCAGCCCAAGGCTGTTCCCGATACCAAACCTCCACCTCCAACCGGAGAGATCACATAGTCAAGATTTGGAATCTCAGCCACCAACTCCATGGCAGAGGTTGCCTGACCCCTAATCACGGTATGCTGGTTATAGGGATGCACAAATGTGGCGCCGTATTGCGCCATGACCATGGACGCTGTTGTTTCTCTGCTCTGTAACGTTGGTTCACACTCAACAATCTCTCCGCCATAGCCCTGGGTTGCCGCTTTTTTGATGGCCGGTGCATTTTTGGGCATCACAATCCACGATTTAATATTTAGCGTTGTAGAAGCGCACGCCAGCGCCTGGGCAAAGTTGCCGGAAGAGTGTGTAACCACGCCTTTTGCCTGCTCCTCAGCAGAGAGAGACAATACAGCGCTGGTAGCCCCTCTTATTTTAAAGGCGCCGCAACGTTGCAGACATTCA
>WQYK01000169.1 GCA_009781275.1 Bacteroidales bacterium
TGCACGGCGACCACATTGGCGGATTGTTGCAAGCCGGCAAGCCGGCATTCCCCAATGCAAAGCTCATGATGTCAAAGCGCGAAGCGCAAAGCGCCAACGAGAATGTACGCAATATAATGGGGCAGTACGAGTTGATTACCTTTGAGCCGGGGACGATGCGCCCACACCCGTTTTTGACGACGTAAACGCAATGGCAAACTATGGCCACACCCCCGGCCACACTGTATACTTTGTTGACAATGTAGCAATATGGGGCGATATGACCCACGCCATGGCGTTCCAGATGCCCTATCCGCAGGTGGCCGTCACCTACGATACCGATGCTCCTGCTGCCGTGGCAGCGCGCCTTAAGATGCTCGAATACCTCTCTGCAAACGAATACATTGTAGGCGGTATGCACATTGCCTATCCCGGTATGGGAACTTTAAAATCGAATGAAAAAGACGGGTATCTTTTTACGCCGTTAAAGTAGCTTTTTTTAAGGAGCAATATATTTTTCGTACCTTCGCCGTTTGTATTAGGTACAACGCAAGATGAGAAAAGATGATATCAACCTGAATCCCGACTACTTATTTGAAGTGAGTTGGGAGGTTTGCAACAAGATTGGAGGTATTCATACCGTGATTGCCACCAAGGCGCTAAATATGGCCAAAACATTAGAACAAAGGCACATATTAATTGGCCCAGATGTTTGGCGCGACACCGGCCAAAACCCTGAATTTACAGAAGACCCGCGTCTGCTGCGCTCATGGAGGGCAAAAGCGGCTCAAGAGGGTTTGCGCATTCGTGTGGGACATTGGAACGTGTCGGGCAATCCGATTGCCGTTTTGGTTGACTTCTCCTCATTGATTGCCAAAAAAGATGAGATATTTGCAAAGTTTTGGGAGCGGTTTAGGTTGGACTCCATTAGCGGACAGTGGGACTATATTGAGCCGGCGCTCTTTGGTTACGCTGCAGGTAAGGTGATTGAGAGCTTTGTGCGCTTTAACATCCCTCCGCACCACAAGGCAATCGCTCAGTTTCACGAATGGATGACCGGAACGGGATTGCTCTATGTAAAGAGCACCGACTTGCCGGTGGGATGCGTCTTTACCACCCACGCCACGGTGCTGGGCAGGTCGATTGCAGGCAACTGCCTTCCCCTCTACGACGCCATGACCCGTTATCATGCGGACGAAAAGGCAAGGGAGTACAACCTCACCTCCAAACACTCATTAGAGAAAGCCGCCGCTCAAGCTGCGGACGCCTTTACCACGGTGAGCGAGGTAACGGCTAAAGAGTGCGCCTATTTCCTTGAAAAAGAAGTCGACATCATTACACCCAATGGCTTTGAAAACAGCTTTACCCCCTTGCCCCAAGAGTTGCCCCAAAAACGGGCGGCAGGGCGTAACGCTTTGATGACATTAGCTTCCAAAATGTTGGGCTATCCGGTTGACCAAGATGCGTTTATAGTGGGTATTAGCGGACGTTACGAGTTTAAGAACAAAGGGATAGACGTCTTTATTGACGCTTTGGGCAAACTCAATCGGCAGGGGGGCAAACGCCGTCAGATTTTGGCTTTTGTGATGACGCCTGCCGGAATCAATGGTCCCGATAAAGCACTCCAGATGATGATGCAACAGCCTTCTATATTGGCAACGACTCCATGTTTCGCTTCCCACGAACTTTCAGAAAAAGAGTGCGACCCCGTATTGAGGCGTTTTTGGGAGCAGCGCCTCACCAATAAAAAAGAGGAGCGGGTAAAGGCGTTTTTTATCCCGTCGTACCTAAATGGAAATGACGGCATTATCAATATGCACTACTACGACTTGTTGGTTGGGTTGGATTTATCTGTATTTCCCTCATATTATGAACCTTGGGGATATACTCCATTAGAGAGCCTTGCCTTTAGCGTTCCCACCATTACCACCTCCTTAGCCGGTTTTGGCTTGTGGGTGGCCTCCAAATATCCCCAACCACATCCCGGAATAGAGATTATTCATCGAAACGATATAAATGACAGCCACGTAGTAGACGCCATTGTTCAAAAAACAGAGGAGTTGACACAGTTGTCGGCAGCAGAAGAGGAGGCGATAAGGGCAAACGCCAAAGAGGTCTCTGCCATCGCCCTTTGGGAGCATCAACTCACCTATTATAAACAAGCATATACCTTTGCTTTAGAAAAGATTAGGGCAGAGAGAGGCAATTACCCCACCCCAAAGGAAGAGGGCGAACATTTGGTGCATAAAGAGGTGATGATTAGTACGCCGCAATGGTCGCGCATCATGATTCAAAAGCAACTACCGCAGCGATTGGCCGGACTGGATATCCTCTCCAAAAACTTGTGGTGGTGCTGGAATCAAGAGGCCAAAGAGCTTTTTGAAAGCATCGACCCCCTGTTGTGGCAAAAAACCGAGGGCAATCCCATTCGGTTGTTGGACAAAATCCCCCTTAAACGGTATCAGGAACTGGAGAAAGATGAGCGTTTTGTACAAAGATTAGACAGCGTGATGGCCCATTTTAACACCTATATGGAGGCCAAGTCTGACTTGAAAGGCACTAAAATCTCCTACTTTAGCATGGAGTACGGCTTGGACGCCTCACTCAAGATATATTCGGGAGGATTGGGGGTTCTGGCGGGGGATTACCTTAAAGAATCAAGCGATAAAGGCGTGCGAATCACAGGGGTAGGACTGTTATACCGCTATGGATACTTTACCCAAAAATTGTCGGCGCAAGGGAATCAGGTGGCGGAGTATGAGGCTCAGGACTTTCTAAAGATTCCGGTCTCCCCGCTGCGCGACCACCACGATAAGTGGCTCACCATTAGTTTGGCTTTTCCGGGTCGTACCGTCTATGCCCGTTTGTGGCGTGTGGACGTGGGACGTACGGAGCTGATTCTTTTAGATACCGATTTTGAAGACAACCTCCAAGAAGACAGAGAGATTACCTATCATCTCTATGGCGGAAGCTGGGAAAACCGACTTAAACAGGAGCTATTGCTGGGGATTGGCGGCATACGGGCGCTACGCCTGCTGGGCGTAGAGGCTGACGTCTACCACTGTAACGAGGGTCATGCTGCATTCATTGGCTTAGAGCGTATTAGGGAGTATGTCATGGAGCAGGGGCTTCGTTTTGATGAGGCGATAGAGGTGGTGCGCGCCTCGTCGCTATTTACCACCCACACCCCTGTGCCCGCGGGACACGACGCCTTTTCTGAGGAGATGTTGCGCACCTACATCGCCCACTATCCCGACAGGATGAAAACCACTTGGGAAACGTTAATGGGATTGGGAAAAATCAACATCCACAATCCGGGCGAGAAATTTTCGATGAGTTTTTTGGCGGCAAACCTTTCGCTCCACATCAACGGGGTGAGTTGGTTGCACGGCAAAGTGAGTCGGGAGATCCTTGCGCCCCTCTGGCAGGGCTACCTCCCAGAAGAGCTTCACGTAGGTTATGTCACCAACGGCGTTCACCACCCCACGTGGACGGCAGACGAATGGAAAGCGCATTACCAACCCTCTCACTTTGAGGGCATCTATGATGTTGAAAACGGCGCGATTTGGAATGTGCGCAAAAGGTTGAGGGCTAAATTGATTGCCAAGATTAAGGAGCAAATGTCGGGCCGTAACGCACCCGCACACTACTCTCCCCACGACATCGTAGAAATCCGCGAAACCCTTAGGGACGACATTCTCACCATTGGTTTTGCCCGCAGGTTTGCCACCTACAAACGGGCGCATCTGCTGTTCAAGAACTTAGAACGTCTAAACGAAATCGTCAATAA
>WQYK01000170.1 GCA_009781275.1 Bacteroidales bacterium
CCGACGCCACTCCGTTGGTGGTGAAAAATGCGCGGTTTAGTTTGGAGATGTCGCCAACAGAGATGATGGTGTGTTGGTAGATGAGAAGTCCTGTAAAAATGGTCCAAGCCATCCAATAACACCAACCCAATGAGGCGCTCAGTCCAAAGAGCGCCATCAGGGGCAACACCAAAAGGTGCAATCCTCCCGACAGGTAAAGCGCCCTTTTTCGGCCAAAGTATTGGGGAATAGAATAGAGGGAGTGGGTACGGTCGTGCTGTTCGTCAGGCAGGGAGTAGAGGATGTCAAAACCGCTGACCCAGAGGACGACCATGGCAGAGAGGCACAGAACGGGAAAGGTGAGTGTGCCCGTAACCGCAATGAAGGCGCCTGCGGGCGCAATGGCGAGCGCCAATCCAAGCACAAAATGGCAGAGCCAGGTAAAGCGTTTGGTGTAGGAGTAACCGCACAAAACCACCAGCGCGGGAAAGGCCAAATAGAAGCAAAACCGGTTGATGCTCAGGCAGCACAATAGGAATAACACGACGTTGACAACAAAAAAGATAAGCACGGCTCGCGGCGATAGGCGTCCGGAAGGGAGCTCTCGGTTTTTGGTTCGCTCGTTTTGGGCGTCGATCAAACGATCTGCATAGCGGTTAAAGCTCATGGCGCTGTTGCGGGCAGTGACCATGCACGCCAATACCTGAAGCAGCAACAGAACAGGGCGTTCTGGGGGCATTGCTATGTAGGCCATGGTAAAAGCAATCAGGGCAAACGGCAACGCAAACACCGTATGCGCAAAGACCACTAAAGATGTATATTTTTTGATGTGATGTACCATGATTTGATGTTGACTACGGCATATATCGGGTGCCGGTTGCTCGTTTGCTATGACGGGCGCCCGCGCCCTACTTCGCAACCTTTACCCGATATATGCCTTTGTCTACTGCTGTCGTAGTGTTGCATTTGATTCTTTTTGGAAGGCGTCTAATAATTTTGATATGACTGCGTCTACGGCTTGGTCGGTGAGTGTTTTGTCGGGGTCTTGGAGGACAAAGCCTAAGGCGTACTGTTTTTTGCCGGTGGGGAGTTTGTCTCCGCGGTAGACGTCAAACAAAGTGACACGCTTGAGGAGGTGACGCTCGGTACGGAAGGCGATGCGGTACAGGTCGTTGTAATGGGTCTCCTCGTCTATGACCAATGCAAGGTCGCGGCGTACTTCCGGGAAGCGGGGGAGTTCGGAGTAGGTGATTTTTTGTCCCTTGAGCGCTTTAAAGAGTACGTCCCAACAGATCTCTGCAGCGTAGACTTCCTGTTTGACTCCAAATTGGTGTAATACCTTTTTTTGAATGATCCCCATGTAGGCCAATACCTTTCCGTTTATGGTGTACTGCAATCCGTCTGAAAAGAGATCTTCTGGCGGAGCGCCACACTCCATGCCAAGGATGGAGAGGCCGTGTTGGGCAAAGAGTTTTTCTACATATCCTTTGAGGGAGAAAAAGTGTGAAGTGCGTGTGGGTTGCCGCCACTGCTGGGGCTCTGCCAAACCGGTCATCCATACCGCTACCCTTGGGGATTCTCTGTATGCTTTGAGTCCCTCCTCTTTTCTGTTGGGGTCATACGCGTATACGTTGCCCGATTCAAAGAGCCTCAGGTCGTATTGCTGCCGGTTCATGTTGTAGGCAATCACCTCTAAACCGCCCAACAGCAGCGTCTGGCGCATGACGTTGAGGTCGGAGCTGAGGGGGTTGAGCAGACGCACCGACCGCTCTTGGGGAAAAGTGGTTAGGTGTTCATACCATCCGGAGGGGCACAGCGAATTGCACATGATTTCGTTAAAACCGTTGTTCACAAAGAGGTGCTCCATCTTTGCTTTTATCCTTTCGGGGTCGGGGGTTTGTTGGGGGGTGATCGAGGCGGATACGCGCTCGGGAATCGCCACCTGATTGTAGCCCCAAATCCGCAATACCTCCTCTGCCAGATCGCATGGCCGTGTCACGTCCACACGGTAAAGGGACACGCGCACGGTGATCGAAGCGTCACACTCGGCAAGCGTCTCGCACTCCAATCCTTCTAAGATCGCCTTTACGATCGCTTTGTCGATCCGCGCTCCTATCAACGTAAAGAGAGGCTCCCACGCCAAAACCACCTCCTGCGGAGTGATGGGATGGGGATAGATATCTATGGGTGCATTGACTACCCTTGCGCCGGTCATTTCTTGCAAAAGAAGCGCGGCGCGTTTCAGGGCGTAAAGAGCCATATCGGGGTCGGCGCCGCGTTCAAAACGGAACGATGCGTCGGTTTTGATTCCGTGGCGTTTGGAACTTTTTCGGATGGTGGTGGGGTTAAAGTAGGCGCTCTCCAAAAAGATCGATGTGGTTTGTTCCGTCACTCCCGAGGTCACCCCTCCAAAGATGCCGGCCATGCACATGGGTGTTGCGGCGTTGCAAATCATCAAATCTTGAGAAGACAACACGCGCTCTACGCCGTCTAAAGTAGTAAATTTTTCTCCTTCATGCGCACAACGAACCTTTACAACGTCTCCATCTATGTGTTCACAATCAAAGGCGTGCAGGGGCTGCCCTGTTTCGTGTAAGACGTAGTTGGTAATGTCTACCACGTTATTGATGGGACGAACGCCAATGGCGCGCAACCGGCGTTGCAACCACTCGGGAGAGGGCGCCACCTTGATTCCGTCCAAAGTCAAGCCAACATAACGCGGCGCACCGTCCGTTGCCTCTACCTCTACCGCCACACCGTTAGCGCTTCCCGGCTTAAAGGAGGCCACAGAGGGACGACTGTATGGGCGTTTTTCTCCCTGCGCCTGGCACCACGTCGCCAAATCCCTTGCCACACCAATATGCGATGCAGCATCAATCCGATTAGGGGTCAGGCCAATTTCAAATATTACATCCTCTTCTAACTGCAAGTACTCTTTAGCCGATAAACCTACAGGCGTAGCTGGGGGCAAAACCATAATGCCCTCATGTGAGCTTCCCACTCCCAACTCATCTTCCGCACAAATCATGCCACACGACTCCTCTCCCCTGATTTTAGCCCGTTTCATGACGATTTTTTCTCCCGATGAAAAGGTAAGCTCCGTACCAAGGGTGGCCACCAGCACCTTTTGTCCTTTTGCCACATTGGGCGCCCCGCACACAATGCGGAGGGGCGCACCGGCTCCAATCGAGACCTCAGTCACGTGCAACTTATCGGCATTGGGGTGAGGTATACAACTGAGCACCTCTCCGGTGAATACTCCGGCCAGCCCCCCGGGAATCTGCTCTTCAACTTCAAACCCCTCAACCTCCAAACCTATGGAGGTGAGAATCTCTGCCAATTTATGGGGGGGTTCATCTATCTTGATGTAATCTTTTAACCAATTGTGGGATATTTTCATAATTATTCAAATAATGATGCAACAAATGCATGTTTATCAAACGGTTGCAGATCTCCGATTTTTTCGCCTACGCCAATAAACTTCACGGGAATTTTGAACTGATCGGAGATGCCAATCACTACGCCACCTTTGGCGGTGCCGTCTAATTTGGTAACGGCCAACGCCGTTACTTCTGTGGCGCGTGTGAACTCTTTGGCCTGCTGGTAGGCGTTTTGTCCGGTGGAGCCGTCCAACACCAAAAGCACTTCGTGCGGCGCATCGGGAACAACCTTTTGCACCACATTTTTAATCTTGGTCAGCTCATTCATCAGGTTGATTTTATTGTGCAACCTGCCTGCCGTATCTATGAGTACCACATCGGCGTTTTGCGCCACGGCTGAG
>WQYK01000171.1 GCA_009781275.1 Bacteroidales bacterium
AATAATTCTTCTTCGATTTGTTTGCGTCTTGCATCTAACGAGGCGCTTGCAGGGTCGTACTCCTCTTTGTTACGTAGCGTTGTGCGTAGCCCAAAGTAGAATTTAATTTTAGGTTCTGTTCCGGAGGGGCGTACTGTGACCACGGTATTGTCGCAGGTGATAAATTGAAGTACATTGGATTTAGGTAGTCCGATTTGATAACGCAGGTCGCTAATCAGGTCAATGGTTTCGGACGATTGATAGTCGTGAATCAGTACGACAGGCGCTCCGCCAAGGGTTTGGGGAGGGGTAGAGCGAAAACGCTTCATCATGGCGTCAATTTGCGCCAATCCCTCTTTACCCTTTTTGGTGAGCGATACCATGTGCTCCTTAAAGAGTCCAAACTCCACATAGATATCAATCAGTATGTCAAACAGGCTCTTTCCCTGCTCTGCCGCCCAAGCTGCCGCTTCTGCCGCTAAAGCGCACGAAACCACCGCATCCTTGTCGCGCACAAAAGAGCCCACATTGTAGCCGTAGCTCTCTTCGCCACCGCCGATAAAGGTCATTGCGCCCTCCAAACTGCGTTGTACTTGGGCAATATATTTAAAGCCCGTAAGTACGTTGTAGCAACGGACTCCGTAGGCGTCGGTCATCTGCTTGATTAAATCGGTGGTCACTATGGTCTTTATCATGTACTCCTTTCCCGTCAACTTGCCCAACTCCTTCCATCGTCTCAATAAATAGTAGGTAAGCAAGGAGGCTATTTGATTTCCATTCAATAGTTTGAGGTTTCCTTGGTTGTCTCTGACGGCAATCCCCAATCGGTCGGCGTCTGGGTCGGTGGCCATCACCAAGTCGGCTTGAACGGCTTCTGCCCGCTCCAATGCCATGGCAAGCGCTGCCGGCTCTTCGGGATTGGGCGACACAACGGTGGGGAAGTTGCCGTCGTTGACGTTTTGTTCGGGTACGCCTTCTATCGAGGTAAAGCCCAATCGTTTTAGTGCTTTGGGGACTAAGTGTACGCCCGTTCCGTGCAGCGGGGTATAGACAATAGTGAGGTGGGCATGGTTTTTAATTGCCTTAGGAGAGAGGTTGATGAGCGACAGAACGGCTTGAAGGTATATTTCGTCCATCTCTTTACCTATCATCTCAATATTGTGTTCATTTCCCTCAAAAAGGACTTGTGACGGGTCGGAGATTTTTTCCACCTCTTGGATGATATTTCGGTCGTGCGGCTCCAGCACCTGCGCTCCGTCGTCCCAATACGCTTTGTAGCCGTTATACTCTTTAGGATTATGCGACGCAGTAATCATCACACCGCTTTGGCATCCCAAGTGGCGAATGGCAAAACTGAGTTCGGGCGTAGGACGGAGTGCATCAAAAAGGTACACTTTAAAGCCGTTGGCGGCAAACACCCGCGCCGTAATCTGCGCAAATTCGGCGCTTCGATTGCGGCAGTCATAAGAGATGGCGACTTTCAACTGCGGCAAGTGGGCAAAACAGATTTTTAAGTAGTTAGCCAACCCCTGTGTAGCCATGCCCACCGTGTATCGATTCATCCGATTAGTGCCCACGCCCATAATACCCCGCAGGCCGCCGGTACCAAATTCGAGGTTTTTATAGAAACTCTCTTCCAACTCCTTGGGATTATGTTCCATCATCGTTTTTACCGCTTCTTTGGTCTCTTCATCAAAAGAGCCTTGTAGCCAAGATTTTGCGCGTTTATTGTAGTCGTCCATTTTATGATTTATAATTTACGGTTTATGGTTTACAAATAACATGTAGGGGCGGATGGCATCCGCCCAACATGGCGGAACAATGCCAAAGAAAGCCGATATTTTTTTTGTATCCAACACAGAATAAGCAGGGCGTTTAGCCAATGCAGGATATTCCGACGAAGCAACAGGCAAAATCGTCGCCCTAAATTCCGATACCTCCTTGATTTTTTGCGCAAACGCAAACCGAGAACAAGAGCCTCTGTTTGCATAGTGATAAAGTCCCATCAACGAATCGGGCATTTGGGAAGCCTCAATCTGCGTCACCATCCGGAGCAAAGCCTCTGCCAAATGGGGCCCGTATGTAGGAGAACCTGTTTGGTCACAGACCACCTTGATTTCATCTTTTTGGACGCCCAAGCGCAGTATGGTAGACATAAAGTTGTGACCGACCGGGGCGTACAGCCAAGAGGTGCGTACCACAACACCGCGTTTATACGACAATGCAAATTGCTCGCCTGCCAACTTGGATGCGCCATACTCCGATAGGGGATTGGGTAAATCATCCTCCGTATATGGCGTTGATGATACACCGTCAAACACAAAATCGGTAGAGATATGAATCAAGAGCATGTTCAATCTGTCGCACACCTCTGCCAACCCTTTTACAGCCTTGGCATTAATCGCCCACGCTTGTTCTCGCTCCTGTTCGGCTTGGTCAACCGCTGTGTAGGCGGCGCAGTTGATGATTGCGGTAGCTCCTGTCTCCATTGCTGTTTGGTAAACCGCTTGGGTATCACAAATGTCTAATTGGTCAATATCATAGCTTAGAAAGTTGTGGACGGGAAAACGGATTGCCGCATCCAACAAGCATTGCCCAAGTTGGCCCTTTGAGCCGGTGATGATGATTTTTGCCATAGCGGTGCAAATGTAGCGATAATTAGAACACCATGTTTCTAAAATTGATGACGCCGTTTTCCGGAGTATCTAATTCTAATACTCCATCATAAATCACTTGCTTTTTAATAAGGGTGTCGCCTAATACTTTTTTAAGGTAATTCAAGTTGCCGGTAAAATCGGAATGGAAAGTAACAGCCGACTTTATTTCGTATGCATGATATTGATGACCGAATTGCTGTACAATATCTACCTCGCGTTGCGACTTATCCCGATAAAAAAATAAATTATTGGCTTTACCTGCATTAAAGCGATTTTTTAAAAACTCCAACACCACATAATTCTCAAAAATTGCTCCGCGTAAAGGGTGCGTTTTTAATTGTTCAGGTGTTTCAATGCCAAGTAGGAAGCAGATTATTGCCGTGTCATGGAAATAAATTTTTGGCGATTTCACAAGCCTTTTGCCAATATTTTGATAAAACGGCTGTAAACGAAAAACCAAATACGAAGCTTCAAGAATGCTCAGCCAATTGAAGACAGTATGGTGAGAAATTCCTATTTCATTAGAGAGCGATTGAGCGTTAAATTCTGTACCGATACGCCCTGCACATAGTCTGATAAAAATTTGAAATTTACTTAAATCTTTCACATTAATCAATTTACGTACATCTCGTTCAATATACAAATTGTAATAGTGACGACTTGTGTCGACGGCAGGTATGTTTTTGGCCCAAACAGCAGGATAACCTCCGTTGAAGAGCAGAGTGTCGGTCGGCAACTTTGCTCTATCATCGCCTAACTCACTTAACGATAGCGGTAAAAGTGCCAGCGTTGCCGCCCTTCCTGCAAGCGATTCTGTAACCTTTTCCATTAATGAAAAGTTATTACTGCCGGTAAGGATAAAATTACTGTCAGGCAGTTCGTCTGCTACGATTTTTATATACGGAAACAGTTCAGGGTAGTTTTGTGCCTCGTCAATGATGACACCGTCTGCGTATTGCCTGAGAAAAGATTCGGGAGAAGATTCTATTATTTGACGGTCTGTGGCTCGCGTCATGTCCACATAATGAAAGCCGGAAAAGAGTTTTTTTGCCAATGTGGTCTTGCCCGATTGACGCGGTCCGGT
>WQYK01000172.1 GCA_009781275.1 Bacteroidales bacterium
ATTTTTTCCAATGGGGCGGTCAACTTTTCTCCGTCTGCTCCTAACGCTTTTACCGCTTTTGCAGAAAAGCCGAGCTGTCCGGCTGCTTCGACCAGCCCTAAGAGGTTGGTCCCCTTTTTATCGGTGGAGGCGATTTGCCTAATACGTGCAATGGGTAGTTTTAACCCATACCAAGCTGCGATCGAGGCCAAACAAGCTGCCCCGCAATCGGTAATATCGTGCTGTTTAATTTTCATCAGTTTGCATTTATGCAGGATTGTTGGGATTAAGCCAGTTGTCCATCTTGTCAAAGAGCCATTGAGAGAGTGTGCGTTGTGTGACTTTGAAACGGACGCTAAAGGTCATACCTTTCTTCAACGAACCGGTGTAGCCGTTTTTTAGACTCAGGTGCTTTTCATGGGTAATACACAAGACCTTATAAAAAGGTTGGATGCCATCAAAAAAGATTACATCGTGGGCAATTTCGGTGACATGCGCCGACAGCATGCCCCATTGGTTGTAGTTAAAGGCGTCTACTTGGATGGTGGCCTTTTGGCCGATTTGAATCAAGCCAATATCGTGCGGAGTGACGTAGCATTCTGCATAGAGGTTCCCTTCCGGCGAAATTTCCATAAAAATTTCGCCTTCTGCAATATAATTTCCTACGGATAAGCCCGATAGTTGCTGGATACTCCCCGATACCGATGCAACGATGGTTAGCTCCTGTTTTTGCAAGGTCATTTGGACTGTTCTTGATTGTAGCTCTGTCAGTTCATCGCCAAATCTTTTCTGATCCTGACGCCATTGACTCATCTGCTCATGGTAGAGTGTAGATAAGTCGGAAATAGCACGATCGTATTCATGTTGTGCCAGTTCAAAATCTGCGGGCGCAGTGAGTTGTTGTCTATGAAGGAGCTCTTCCCGCTCGTGATTTTTCCGGATCATCCCAAAATGCTGCAAACCGTTTTGGTAGCGACGACAAAAGAGCTGATAGTTCTGTTTGTATACAGATGTCTGAAAAACCATATTTTCATCAACTCCATCACTGATACCGTTGTGATGAAGATTTGTAAGCAAGGCCAGGTCTGCAAGCAGGGCATCGAGTTCGGCCATCCTTCCCATAACGTATTGCATCTGCTCATCTACAATCGGATTTCCGATCACAATAAGGGTATCGCCGGCAGTTACCTGTGCATTCTCTTTGAGCAAAGGATTTATATAGTGCACATATCCGGAGCCTGTGGCTTTGGGATAGATGCGTTCACCCGGAACTTTCAAAATGCCCTGGGCACGTACACTAACATCTACCTTAATATAGAAAAGTGATGTGAAGCCAATCACAATCATTATCAGCACACTCAAATAGATGATTTTTGGACTCCGATTGTATCGATGTAAAATCTGCTCCACCGAAATCTCCGCAAAACTTACCGGAATTATTTTTTGTACGTTTGCCATGGTTGTTGATACACTACTTTTCTGATAAAAGGAGCTGCGCAATCCTTCACACATCTTCCAACAGCAAACGCAGCTCCTCGACATTGTGGCGCAAACATAAGGAACACTTTTTTAATGAGGTGGACAAATCGTAAAAAAGTGATAAAAAGGATTTTTTTTAAAAAAAGAGGAGACGGGGTGCGAATTTTAAAATTCAGAAATAGTTGTAATCAACCCCTTGATATATGGGAAAACAGCAGGCGCAAGTTTGGCAACCGGCGCAAAAATGAACGATTGTTCGCACTCCTGATGGGGAAAAAAGGGCCAGAGCTGATCCAGCGCCTGAAGCAACCAGATGCAAATACTCAGGATAAAGGCCATCTTGACGATCGAAAATAGAACCCCAAGGAGACGATTAAAGAGTCCCAGGGTAATTACTTTAACTAACTTATCAGCGATTTTTCCCACAAAAATAACTCCCAGGAGCACAATGATAAAGGTGACTGCAAAAGAGATGATGGCTACAGCTGTTTCATTCTTGTCGATCCATTGAGAGATGTAGGAGGCGGCAAAATCGGAAAAGTGCCAGGCGCAAAAGATGCCCAAAAAGAGTGCGACTAGACCAAACAGTTGACGCACAAATCCTTTCCAGAATCCAAAGAGCGCGGCAACCACTAAGAGGGCAACGATTATGAGGTCGATGTAGTTCATAGAAGCTACAAATATAGATAATTTATACCTTTGTACTCTTAAAAATGTTTCAAAATATGAAGTTCACGGAGTATAAGAGTCTGGATCTTGCTGCTTTAAATCAGCAAGTGGGCGACGATTGGCAAAAAGAAAAAACTTTTGAGCGCTCTTTGGAGGCGAGGAAAAGCGCCCCCTCTTTTGTCTTTTTTGAAGGCCCGCCCTCTGCAAACGGAATGCCGGGCATTCACCATGTGATGGCGCGTGCCATCAAGGATGTGTTTTGCAGGTATAAAACGCAAAAGGGTTACTATGTAAAGCGTAAGGCAGGGTGGGATACCCATGGTTTGCCGGTGGAGTTGGGCGTTGAGAAGATGTTGGGCATAACCAAAGAAGATATTGGCGTAAAAATCAGTGTAGAGGAATATAACGCTGCCTGTCGTAAAGAGGTGATGAAGTATACCCGCGAGTGGGAGATGCTGACCCAACAGATGGGCTACTGGGTGGATATGGGCGACCCCTATATCACCTATGACAATCGCTATATTGAGACTTTATGGTATTTGTTAAAAGATATTTACAAAAAAGGATTGCTCTATAAGGGCTACTCGATTCAACCCTATTCTCCTGCGGCGGGAACGGGACTATCGACCCACGAACTGAATCAGCCCGGATGTTACAGAGATGTAAAAGACACCACGTGCACGGCACAGTTTAAAATCGTCCGCAACGATTTGTCGGAGAAATTGTTTTCAACTCCTGACGAAGGGCTTTTCTTCATGGCATGGACCACCACCCCCTGGACGCTTCCCTCCAATACTGCGCTTTGTGCAGGCCCGGCCATTAGTTATGTTCGGGTGCGCTCTTTCAATCCCTATTCGGGATTGAAACAGACCTTTATTTTAGCCAAAGAGCTAGTAAGTCAATATTTTAATGAAAAGGCTCAAGAGATTTCTTTTGAGGATTATAAAGTTGGAGACAAACTCATTCCCTACCACGTCTTGCCGGGTGAGTTTACCGGAAACGACTTAAAAGGGATTGCTTACGAGCAGCTCATTCCCTGGGTGGACCCGGGTGCAGGCGCCTTTAGGGTGATTGTAGGCGACTTTGTGACCACTCAAGATGGTACGGGCATTGTGCACATGGCGCCCACCTTTGGCGCAGACGACGACAGGGCAGGCAAAGCCAACGGAGTGCCGCCGCTGTTGATGACAGATAGAGACGGAAACAAACAGGCAATGGTTGACCGCTCCGGCAAGTTCTACAAATTAGAAGATTTGGACGCCGCTTTTGTGGCGGAGCGGGTAAACGTCGATTTGTACACTCCTTTTGCAGGTCGATATGTAAAGAACGCTTACGACCCCATGCTTGCTGAAGGCTCCGATTCGCTTGACGTTGACTTGTGTGTGATGCTCAAAGAGCGTAAGCAGGTATTTAAGATCGAAAAATATGTACACAACTATCCCCACTGCTGGCGAACCGACAAACCTGTGCTTTACTATCCGTTAGATTCTTGGTTTGTAAAGACTACGGCCGTTAAGGACCGTATGATTGAACTTAATAACACCATTGACTGGAAGCCGGAGAGCACCGGAACAGGTCGTTTTGGAAAGTGG
>WQYK01000173.1 GCA_009781275.1 Bacteroidales bacterium
GACAAGTTGTATTTATCTATTCGCATCAGCATCTGATGTTGTATCGAATCGATTAGTTTTATGCTCTTTCTTGTACGTTCTGCAACAAGTTCATCCTCGCGTCTTGCTGCGTGTGCATAGTCGTTAAGGTAGTTACGTAAATCTTCCAAATCAGAGATCATGGCCAGTAAATTCTCCCTCAACGTTCCCTTGTATACCGAATGGTTGTTGTTGACATGGTTGTGGGTCGTTCCCACAACGCTCCGCAAGCCATGCCCAATCTCTTTGAGGTTGGTAAATACACGGTAGTAGTAGTACCTCGAATCCATATCGACTTTATCCTCTCCTCCTTCAAAAGCAAATCGATAATACTCACCACGCTTACGAACAATCTCTTCGTGCAGCAGGATCGCCTTATTCTTGGTTTTGTGCAGCCCTTTTAAATTCTCTTCTAAAAATTCGGTTAATGCCTCTCTGTAGGTCAAAAGTATGGAATCAAAATAGACAATCACTGCGTCGTTAACGCTGTTGCAGATAGAGACCTTATCTACCTTTACAAGTTCGGTTGCGTCGGTATCGCTTTTGCTTTTAGAGAAAAAGTTTGTTTTGATAAAGATGACGGAAATGATCACAATAAGGATAAGGGTCGCCACAGTTCCTCCATAATGAATGGCAATCGCTACCAAAGCGCAGGAAGTAAAAGCGCAGAACGCTGTAAAGAACCATCCGCCAATCACGGTGAGCACCCCGCTGATGCGGTAAACTGCACTTTCGCGATCCCAAGCCCCATCGGCAAGGGATGACCCCATGGCCACCATAAAGGTAACGTAGGTGGTGGAAAGAGGTAACTTTAGGGAGGTGGCTGTGGCTATCAAAATGGAGGATACCACTAAATTGATCGATGCGCGTATATGGTCAAAGGCCAGTGGGATCTCTCCTTTTTGGGGTTTGACCTTAGTCATTCGTTTGTTCACGGTGCGTGCGACTCCCTCAGGGATAAATTGTTGGATCATTTTTCCCATATTGAATGATGAGCGTACTATGGTTCTTGCAACCACCGACGAACCAAATTTTTCTTTAGCTCCCCGGCTGCTGCTGCTCAGGTTTACCTGTGTTTGGATCACCCGCCTCGCTTTCTTGGAGAAGACGAGCGTCATCACCATGATCAGGCCGGACAACAACAAAAAAGAGGTAGGAGCCTGAACGGCGCCCTTGAGCATCTCCATAGTCATCACATCTGATGCCAATCCACTCGCTTTATAAGCGTTAAAGCTATCTATCGCCGCCAGCGGAACCCCAACAAAGTTGACCAAATCGTTGCCTGCAAAAGCAAAAGCCAAAGCAAAGGTTCCCGCTAATATGATAAACCTAAAGATGTTGGCTTTGAGAAAGGAGATAAAGAGTTGGAAAATGACTGTAGTGGAGAGAAACGTATACATGAGTAACGAAAACGTATTGGCTTCAATCCACGTGATGTACTCAGGGCGCATAAACGAAGCGCCTTTGGCTCCCTTAATGATCAAAAAATAGAGCATCGATGTGATGGCAATGCCCCCAAAAATGGAGCCTGCAAAGCGGTATATCTTTTGGTATTTAAAAGTAAATATCAAGCGGGTAAAGTACTGGATAATCACGCCGGCTACAAAAGCGATGATCACCGACGTAAAGATACTCGTAATAATGGCAAGGGCCTTTCTGGTGTTGATAAAATCTGCAACGCTCTGCACCAAAGCAGGGTCATTATATAGCTTAATGGCCGCTACAGCCACAGCACCTCCCAAAAGTTCAAAGACAATAGAGACTGTTGTTGACGTGGGAAGTCCCAGAGAGTTGAAAATGTCGAGCATCAGCACATCGGTAATCACCACGGCAAGAAAGATGATCATGATCTCCTCAAAGGTGAACATATAGGGATTAAAGACGCCGCTGCGGGCAATCTCCATCATTCCGCTCGAGAATGTGGCTCCAATCAATACGCCCAAACCCGCCACAAGGGTGATCACTTTAAAGGGCGCCACACGAGAGCCCACCGCTGAATTCATGAAGTTTGCCGCATCGTTAGCTACCCCTACAAAGAGGTCAAATACAGCAATAATGAGCAAAAAGACAAGAAGAATTAAATACGTATCCATATTGTTGCAAAAAACGATGCAAAGCTAAGCAATATCAGAAAAAATCCATTATTTCGCAAAAGAAAAATGGGATTTCTTAATAATTATTTAACAAAAAGAGGAGCAGTAATCCCCATTCCGGCGCACTGTGCATTTGTCGGCAAATAGTTAACGTCAAGGGCGGGATTGACTTCAAGTGAGTTGCTCTCGCCGCTTATGTGCGTTTTCCATGCAGCAAGCCCTCCGCCACTTAACAGACTGCCCGGCCGGCGATCCGTAAAGGTTGCGCTTTTACCCTCAATGTAATAACAGTTATGATTCATCGTGAGTTTACCGTCGAGGGCGGAGAGGCCGCCAAGGTCGTTGGAATAACGAATCTCCACCATTGGACGACTGAACGTAGCCGGTTGGCTTACCACATTGTGATGAATATTAGGGTTGATGTTGGCAGGACGGCCCGCATAACTCTCCCAATCCTGATAGGTGATGCCAAAGTAGATGGCGCTGTGGTACGTTGGGTGGGTAGCCACATTTACCAAAGTGTTGTTGTACACCTGAGCGTCTTTAGAAGCATAAAGACCGATTCCGGATAGTACAGTATTAATAATCAAATTATTACGTACAACGCCATTGATATTTTCATAATAGTGCGGATTCACTGTAAGGTCAAAAAACTCCGGACTTGTATCAAAACCCATAAGGATTCCCGCTCCGCTGATGCGTTCAATCCGGTTGTTTTCGATCAACACATGGGTCGCTCCCCCTTTGGCGTAGATGCCATTTGTACAAATATCATGAATATAGTTATTTTGCACCACCATATTATCCCCGTTAACATTATCAATGCCTTCTGCATTGCCCCTCCCGTCGGGCGTACAGTCGCCAAGGACAAATCCTTTTCCCGAGTTATAAATTTGGTTGTAACGAATCGTCACGTTATTGCAATTGGGCTTGACCTTTATCACATCGTTTCTCGAATCGTGCAAAATACAGTCCTCAATCAGAATATTCGACGCTCCTCCCCTGTCGGCAGGATTTCCCCAATCCCATTTGGTCTCCAAAGCAACCGCATAAAATCCTCCCTTTACCTCCACGCACCGCAAAGTACCGCCGGACGCATCGACATCAAAATAGACCCCCGAATCATCTCCACGACCCGGATTATAAGTGGTCAGGTCAATCACCGCCCATTCACCCTTTCTGGACTTAATAGTGATGTTTGGTTTTCGAACACGAACATTCATACCCTCCTTATAGGTACCACTACGCAATACAATCGTGCTGCCGGCCGGAGCCGCCGTCAAAGCGGTATTGATACTCCTGTAAGGCGCATCAATCGACCCAGTAGCAGTAGCGTCATTTCCGGTGGGGGAGACATAGACGCTATTTGCGGGGTCATCGTAGGTGTTGGGACGCGGCCCCACATTCACCTCTGTGGATTCAATGGGATCGTCGTCGTCATCATCGGGGTCGATAATCCCGTCGGTCTCTTTACAACCCCAAAGCAGGGCTATAATGGCGAGGCATGCAGCGATTGTGGTTATTTGCCTCCAAAATAGTTGAACTTTTTTCATAAATCAAAGGGTCTATTATGGGGCAAATTTAAGAAAAAAATGATTCAAAA
>WQYK01000174.1 GCA_009781275.1 Bacteroidales bacterium
CTAAGTTCATCGGTCAGTTTACCCTGCTCTTCAATCGATTTGAGTATAGCCTCTTTACGCTTGGCCAGCTCCTCATATTTTTCATGAAGCATCTTTACCGCTCCAATCTGAATCTCGTCCATGCTGCCTGTCATCTCTTTACGGTAACGACTGATAAAGGGAATCGTTCCGCCCTCTTCCAACAGTTGAATGGTGTGCTCCACTTGCCACTCTTTGAGGGAAAGCTCATGGGCAATCAGGGTGATGTGTTTTTGAATCATATCTGGATTAAAGTGCTGATGAATTAAATTTTATTAACTTTTCCCAATCAATAGCTCCCGATTCATTGCAAAACTCTTGAGTAAATTGAAATGTAAATTTATTGACCATTTGCGCATAAGACTGCATAAAACTCTCATTCTTCTCTCTTGCATGATGTCCTAATGGTTTTATAATCTTTGTATAGAGAGTGGGGTCGCCGGAAATAAACTCCCAAAATTTCTGCCCGCAATATTTGAAATAGATACCATTTTTATCAGGATGATTGTCTCTACCATAGCAGCACCCATTGACAGCTATGACGTTAAGTTGGGCATTCCCTGTCCGTAAAATTTTTCGTGCCGTATTAAAGTTACTAATCATCTTATTGATTTGTCCACTATTTCCCCAGTTGGGACCCGATTTAATTGAAACGATATAACGGACATTGTTGTTGTCGAACTCAAGGTCAATGCCTTCTGCACTTGATTTCTTCCCCCCAAATATTTTCCCATTAATAAAAATAGCCAAACCTTCTAACCAATCTCCAAAAATAGTCTCCTCATTAGAAGAGATGTGAGCATCCACTAATCCTTTTATTATTTGTTCGGCAGTAAGTACATGTTTTGCTTTGAAAAGATATGGATTCTTACGTTCCAATATCTTTTTCAATTTTAGATTGTCCAAACTGTGAATGCGTCTGGTGTGAAAACTTGCTATGTTTTCTTCAACATAGCGGGTAATTTCGTCAATGATCATCTGTCTCATAAGGTGCCTCCGAATCAAATAAATACATAACAACCGGTTCGGTTCTCTTTTCTACCATCTCAAAATATTTAGGAACGATCTCTATTCCGATTGCATTCCTTTTCATGCGTTGAGCCACAAAAACAGTAGTGCCACTCCCCAAAAAGGGGTCCAATACCGTATCATTCTCTTTAGTAAATAGGTTAATAAACCATTCCGGCAGTTCATCAGGAAACGCTGCACTGTGATTTTTGTTGTTGCATTCTGTGGCTAAATGGAGTACATTCGTTGGGTAAACTTTATCTCTATCAATCCAATTAGATATATTTTTCCCGAATCCGCTTCCATTTTTTGCATTATCACGTCGTTTATCTGTATCACTCAGGTTTTTTAAACGGTCTCTTGCCCAATCGCCAACAGGCACCATTACCGCATCTTGATACATGTGAAAATGCCTTGTTTTATTGAATTGTAATAGACGTTCCCAACTATCTCTAAATCGATTGGGCCATTTCCCAGGAAAGCAGTTCTTCTTGTGCCAAATAAACTCCTCTGTCCAAAGCCACCCCTGTTTCCGCATCTCGATAATCAGCTCCATCACATATGTACTTCTTTCACCATCAATCACTTTTTCCTTAATATTGAGGATGAATGTTCCTGAGGGTTTTAGTACCCGTAGCAGCTCTTTGGAAATAGGCAAAAACCAAGAAACGTATCTGGAGGGATGAATGCCTCCATACGTATTTTTCCGTTGGTCTGCATAAGGAGGAGAAGTAATTATCAAATCAATACTGTTCGATGGAATCTTCTTTATCTCTTCCCGGCAGTCGCCCAAAATAATGTTCGAATCTATTTTCATAACTCCACAATGCGTATGTGCAAAGGTAGTAAATTTCCCAACAAAAAAAAGATCACTCCTGAGATAATTGCGCTAACTGTTCTCGGTAGGCCGAGAATATTTTGGATTTGGAGACGAAGCCTACGTAGCGTTGCTGCGCGTCGACGACGGGTAGGTTCCAGGCGCCGGAAGTTTCAAACTTCTCCATCACCTGCTCCATCTTCTCGTCAATTTGGACAACTTCGGGAGGGTGCTGCATGAGTTCTCTTACCAGGACATGCGAATATTGTTCCCTGTCAAACATGATCTCGCGGATGTTGTCGAGCAATACCACGCCCATGAGTGCTCCGTTGGAGTCGAGCACAGGAAAAATGTTTCGTTTGCAGGAAGATACTGCTTGGACCAAAGCGTTCAGAGCATCGTCTATGCCCACGGCTTTAAAGTCGGTCTCTACCAAATCGGAGGTCCGCAAGAGCACCAATACCGCCTGATCGTTGTCGTGGGTAAGGAGGTCGCCGGACTTGGCTAATCGCTTGGTGTAAATCGAATAGGACTCAAAGCCCCGAATGGTGGCAAAGGAGCATACGGAGGTAATAATTAATGGTAACAGCAACTTGTACCCGCCTGTAATCTCAGCAATGAGAAAGATGGCCGTCAGGGGCGCCTGCATCACTCCTGCCATGAGGCCGGCCATACCTGTGAGGGCAAAGTTGGCTTCCGGAAGGTGGTGAAATCCAGACAGGTTGATGCTCCTGGCCATCACAAAGCCCAAGATGCCTCCCATAAACAGCGTCGGGCCAAAGGTTCCCCCCACTCCGCCGCCGGCGTTGGTAAATGACATGGCCACCACTTTAAAAAAGAGAACGCCCAAAAAGAAGATGGGTATGAACCACGGTTTGGATGCCAGGCTTCCGTATAGCAGCGAGTTGTTAATCGTTGGTTCAAGGTTGTCGTTTAGGCAGGTATTTAAGGCGCCGTAACCTTCTCCAAAGAGAGGGGGAAAGATAAAAATCAAAATACCCAGACCTATAGCTGCATAGAGCCAACGGCGAAAAGGCTTTTGAATGGCATGGAGCTTATCCTCAATATAGAGCGTGGTATGGATAAAGTATAGAGAGACAAATCCGCATAAGATTCCCAGAGCAACGTAATACGGCAGGTTTCCCAAAAGAAATTGTTCAGCCGTGGTGGTAAAGGCGGAGTCGGCGCCCATAAAGATAGAGGAGACCACCGTGGCGGTAATCGAGCTGATGAGCAAGGGGAGAATTGAGGCGATGGAGAGGTTAAACATCAGGATCTCCAAAGTAAAAAGAATACCTGCCAGCGGAGCTTTAAAGATTCCTGCTACCGCACCGGCTGCTCCACAACCGAGCAAGAGTGTCATTTGCCTGTAATTCAATCCAAGTACATGCGCAATGTTGGAGCCGATGGCAGCGCCTGTATACACAATGGGCGCCTCTGCCCCTACAGAACCGCCAAATCCGATCGTAACCGAACTGGTAGCCATAGACGACCAGCAGTTGTGCGCTTTTATTTTGGATTCGTGGCGGGAGATGGCGTGCAGCACTTTGGTCACGCCATGCCCAATGTTGTCTTTAACCACAAACTTTACAAGCAGGAACGCAAGCAACATGCCTATTCCCGGATAGATAATAAAGAGTAAACTGTCGGCAGAAGCGTTGAACCAGCCAGTAAGGAGTAGTTGTACGCTATGAATGGCCTGTTTTAGGAGTACAGCCGCCAAGCCACATCCCAAACCGGTGCACATGGCCAAAATAAACAACATGCGCTGTTCGGGCAAACGCTTGAGAAAAGTAGCAAGGGGAAAAAAGAGTCTCTGCATAATGCAGTTTTGTATTCATAGTCAGTCATCATTATCGGAATCTCCGTC
>WQYK01000175.1 GCA_009781275.1 Bacteroidales bacterium
TGAGTATGCCTCAAGTATGTCGGTTTATGTAAGATCATTTAGCAATATGGCAAATACAGATTATACCACCATTCGCCACCTCCCGCCTTTATCCATTGGAGTTAAGGCGCACACACGCATCGGAGATGCCGATGTTGAGTGCGGGATCATATACACCTATCTATCCTCCCGTTTTTCATGGACCGAGTCGGGAAAGGATTATGATGTACGTCAAAGCCTGCACTATGTAGGCGTTCCCCTCAATTTGGTCGGATACTTGTGGAACACCCATCGCGACTGGAAAGTCTATTTTACCGTAGGGGCTATGGTCGAAAAAGGGTTGCGTGGCATCTACCAGCAGGACATGCTGTCATCAAAACGAATAACTTCCACTACCATAAAAAGCTCCTCCATAGAAGGTTTGCAATGGTCTTTTAACGGCGCCATTGGAGTCAGCCATCGATTAAAGAGAGATCTAAGTATCTATTTTGAACCACGCATCGGATATTTCTTTGACTGCAAACAGCCCATCAGTATGCGCACCGAATGGCCGTTGGCTGTTGGGTTTGGAGTGGGCGTAAATTATCAATTTAAAAACAAATAATCAAAAATATGAAAAAGTTATTTCTCCTCTTGTGCGCCGGATCGGTGATATTGTCCGGCTGTAAAGACATTGTTCTTGAAACAATCATCGACACCCGCATGGTGAACGAACCTGTGTTTATGGACACTCAGATGTTTCGTGAATCGGTAAATGTGACCACCAAAGCCATGCCGATCAGCAGCCATGGAAAGATGTGCTTTTATCAGGGTTATATTTATATCTCAAAAACCTTTGAGGGAATCCACATCATCGACAACAACGACCCTTCAAATCCCCAAAACGTAGGATATATTGAATTGCTGGGCAATGTTGATATCGCCATCCGAAACGACAAACTCTACGCCGACTCCTATATCGATTTGGTGTGGTTTGACATTAGCGATCCCAAAAAGCCTGAATTAGAAGGACGTCTCCAAAATGTTTTTACCAAACACCTGACCCTTCCGTCGACCGGGAACAATTATAGTATCGATTACGGCATGTGTTATGACAACAACGGCTTTAGCAAAGGCATCGTTGTGGGATGGAAAGTCAACGAACGCACAGATATCTACAATATCAAAACAGAGTATAGCTTTTTTGACAGGTGGGGAATGAAGGATATGATGAATACGGGCCCGGGCCCATCGATCAATTCCGGTGGCGCGAATGTTGGCGTTGGTGCTAATGGATCCATGTCAAGGTTTGCGCTTTACCGTGATTACTTGTACTCAGTTATCAACGACTACATGGGAGTCTTTGATTTAAGTGGCGACCAACCAAAGAAAGTAGTTGAGGATATCTTTTTGGGCATGAACGTAGAAACCATATTCAACTATAAAGAGTACATGTTTATGGGAACGCCCACCGGTATGATGATCTATTCTGTAGTCAACCCTTTAAAGCCGGAGTTCATTAGGGCTGTCTGGCATGTCTTTGGCTGCGATCCTGTGGTGGTAGAGAACGACATTGCGTACGTGACCATACATTCGGGCAATTTCTGTGGGCAAAGAAACAATGATCTGATTATATACGATGTAAGTAATGTATACGATCCGAGGCATATTGTAACTTATGCCATGAAAAATCCAAAAGGTCTTGGAATTGATAATGGTACCCTCTTTGTTTGTGACGACGGACTAAAAATATTTGATGCCAGTGAGCCGCAAATGCTTATGGCCAGGCGCTTAGCCCACTACTGGGGAATGGATGGCTACGATGTGATTCCGTTTGATAACGTGCTGATGATGATTGCCGATGATGGTTTGTATCAGTACGACTATTCCGATTTGACACAGATCAAGCAACTGAGCGTGCTGCCGATTGAGTTGCCGTAATTGGATGGTCAAGGGTAAGTAGTTTTTTTTACCTTTGCCTATCAAATTACAACAACATGAAAAAGTTTAACCTCCTCTTTCTGTTCTCTATCTGCATAATAGCTCTTACAGGACAAACAAATGACTCCTTTGTAACATACTGCGAGCAGTTCGATTTTAAGAAAACACCGCGTTATGCAGAGACGATTGATTTTTGCAAACGCTTGGCAGAGGCCTCCCCTCTTGCCCATTACACCACTTTTGGCAGAAGTCCGCAAGGGCGCGATTTGCCTCTGATGATTGTCGACAGGAACCAACTCTTTACCCCTGAGGAGGTGCGTCAAGCCGACAAGGTGGTGATGTTGATCCAAGGATGCATCCATGCCGGCGAACCCGATGGGAAAGACGCAGGCCTGATGTTTTTGCGTGACCTCCTCATCAACAACAAACACCGTGAAATTTTAGACCACGTAACCATACTCTTTATCCCCATTTTTAATGTCGACGGGCACGAGAACTTTAGCGCCATGAATCGAATCAATCAAAATGGGCCGGAAGAGTTGGGTAGCCGGATTACTGCGCAAAACCGCAACCTTAACCGCGATTTTCTCAAGGCTGATACCCCAGAAATGCATCACTGGTTAAACCTCTATCATGCCTGGCTACCTGAGTTGTTTATGGACGTACACGTTACCAACGGAGCCGATTTTCAATATGTCTCTACTTATGGAATTGAACTGAGCAACCAAAACATGGAAGCCAACGTCAGAAAGTGGGGCAAAGAGGTGTATGAGAAACAATTCCAAGCGCAAATGGATGCGGCAGGTTATCCGGTATTCCCCTATTTTGAGCCATTTAGCTGGAACAATGCAGATCTGGGCATTGTGTGCCAATCGTATCCCCCGCAGTACTCCAACGGTTACGCAGCGGCGATGAACAGGATGGGCGTGTTGGTAGAAAATCATATCTACAAGCCTTATGAACAAAGGGTAAAGGCCACATATGAGATGATTCGCATTAGCGGACAGATTTTACGTAACGACTATAAAAACCTCAAAAGAAGCATCGAACTGTCTGATCAAATAGTTGCTTCCTCTGCTTTTCGCGTTGAACCGATGCCCCTGAGCTTCCAAACCTCCCGACAAGACAGCGTGATGGTCGATTTTTTGGCGTGGGGCAAGAAGACGATCAAAAGCGACCTCTCCGGCGCCGACTGGACGCGCCACGACTACGACCATCCGATTACCATACGTGTTGGCATGTACGACACCCCCATTGTGACACAATCGGTTCGTCTGCCGGACGCTTACATCATTAAGCCGGAGTGTTTGGACGCCATCGCCGTATTGGATCGCCATCAAATTGAATACACCCGCTTGGAAGAGGGCGCATCGATGTTGGTCGAAACGCATCGCTTTACCAGGGTACAATTTTCTCAAAGACAAAACGAAGGGCGCATCACCGTCACACCGGAATTTACCACACAACCTGAGCGCGTCTACTATCCGGTCGGCTCTGTGCTGGTCTCCATGAACCAGATCCGCGCCCGTTTGATAGCCCATCTATTTGAACCTAATGGCCCTACCTCTTTAGTCTACTGGGGACACTTTATGCCCTGGTGCCAACCTGCCAGCGAGTTTTACATCAACGTGGGCTACATGGAGGTCAAGGGACGCGAAATGTTGGCTCAAGATCCGCAATTACGTGAAACATTTGAAAAGAGAAAAGCGGACGACCCTGCCTTTGCCAACAACCCGCAAGCGATTTTGATGTTTTTTATGACCGAGTTACGAAAAAATGTGGAGCCTACCAA
>WQYK01000176.1 GCA_009781275.1 Bacteroidales bacterium
ATGTGCAGTACATCATCCGCGACCACGACACCGCCAAGTTTGAGCAAAAGAAAGCCTTTATTACCAAGTGTGTGCAACATATCAACGAAAAGTATGGAAGCAACATTCTTACATTAGAGCTAAAAGACCAATACTTTAACATGCGCAAGCAAGTAGAGCCGCACTACCACGTAATTGAGAAAGCAATCCAAGCCATGGAAATGGCATCCATAACCCCCATTGTGAAACCCATACGCGGCGGCACCGACGGCGCCCGACTCTCCTTTATGGGCCTCCCCTGCCCCAACATCTTTGCCGGCGGGCACAACTTTCATGGGAAAATGGAGTATCTTCCCGTAGAGAGCATGGAGAAGGCGGCGGAGGTGGTGTTGAATTTGGTGAAGTTGTATGCTGCGGAGTAGTCCGGTCTGATTTTTTACGGAAAATCGTGTTTGTTTGGTCTGTTTTTTTACGAAAATTAATGCTTGTTTGGTCTGACTTTTTCCTATCTTTGCAAATAAAATCGTGATTGAATGAGCAATAGCTATATTAAACGAAACATCGACAACCATTTGCAGTCGTGGAGGCAATCCGTTTCACGCAAGCCTCTATTGCTTAGAGGAGCGAGGCAGGTGGGAAAATCGTCGTCAGTAAGACAATTGGGCAAACAATTTGACCATTTTCTTGAAATCAATTTTGAGAAAAAGGAGCATCAAGATGCAAAAAAGATCTTTGAACGGAACTCTTCCCCAAAACGTATTGCGGACGAGTTATTTGCTATGTTTGGTATCCCCGTCATCCCCGGACAAACCATCCTTTTCCTCGACGAGATACAAAGTTGCATACCGGCTATTTCATCGCTTCGTTTCTTTTATGAAGAGATGCCCGAGTTGCACGTCATTGCAGCAGGTTCGTTGTTAGAGTTTGCATTGGAACAAGTACCGTCGTTTGGCGTTGGGCGTATTCGCTCGTTGTTTATGTATCCGTTATCGTTTGACGAATATCTGCGGGCAATGGGATATACCGCGTTAGCCGATGCAGCCAAGAAATCATCGCCCGACCGACCTCTTTCGGATGCTTTGCATCATCAATGCCTCCACCATTTAATCAGACACATTGTGATTGGAGGCATGCCGGAAGTGGTGGCAACCTATGCAAAAGGAGGCTCGCTGCATGAGTGTCAGCAGGTTTTAGACGATTTGACAACCACATACAACGATGACTTTGCCAAATACAAGGTACGTGTCCCCTCATCAAGGCTCAGAGAGGTATTTCTTTCGATAATGGAACAAACCGGAAATAAATTTATTTATTCGCAAGCTTCACAGACAATTAGGCATGAACACATCAAGGAAGCGATTGAATTGCTGGTCATGGCGGTGGTTGTTCATCCGGTGATGCACACGTCGGCAAACGGTCTTCCTTTGGCTGCGGAACTCAATCATAAATTTCGCAAATATGTGGTTTTTGATACCGGCGTCATGCAGCGCTTTTTAGGGTTAGACATTTCCAATATTTTGTTGGGAGATACACTTGTCCAAATAAACAAAGGCGCCATTGCAGAACTGTTTGTCGGTTTGGAAATCATAAAGTCTATGCCCTGTAATCGACCCGCATATCTCTATTACTGGCAACGGGAACAACGCGGCAGTCAGGCAGAAATAGACTATTTGGTACAACAGGGCGACCATATTGTCCCCATAGAAGTTAAAGCCGGAACCAGAGGCGCCATGCAGAGTTTGCATCTGTTTATGGAAGAGAAAAAGTGTGTAAAAGGGATTCGTACCTCGTTGGAAAACTTTGGAAGAGTGGGAAATATTGAGATATATCCGATGTATGGTATTTCTACAATTTCTTAATTCAACATCCTCCCCAAAAACGCATCCTTGTACGTGCTTCCAATCGCAATCTCGCTTTTCCCAATAAAAATATCATTCACGTCAAATGACTCTATCCTATTCAAATTGACAATATACGACTTGTTGACCCGCATGAAAATATCGGGCGGAAGTTGTTCGTGAATCGCTTTGATGGTGGTTTTGGTGATGATTTTTTTGTCGTGGGTGTGGATGATGATGTAATCTTTTAGACCTTCTATAAAGAGGATGTTTTCAAACAAAATGCGGAAAAAGCGGCGGTCGGATTTGACAAAGATATGGTTTTGGGTAACGGTTTCGAGTTGGTTTTTCTGCGATTTTGGGGACAGGAGGAGAAAGTAGTCGCACGCTTTTTCAACGGCTTTTTGAAATCGCTCCGGTTCAACGGGTTTCAGGAGATAGTCAATGGCGTCCAACTCGTAACTCTCCACAGCGTATTGGGGGAATGCGGTGGTGAATATCACCAGTGTCTCCTTTGAAATGGTTTTGGCAAATTCGATTCCGTCGATGCCGGGCATACGGATGTCGAGGAATACCAAGTCAACCCGGTTTTCGAGCATGAATGTTCCGGCTGAATCGGCGTCGCCAAAACTGCCGAGCAACTTTAGCGTCGGCGTCTCTTTCACCAACAACTGTATGGCTTTACGTCCCAAAGGTTCGTCGTCAACAATGATGCATCTCATATTTTGATTGATAATTGAACGGTGTAATTTGTGTCGTTTTCCTCTATCATTAACGAATGGTTTTGGTTGTATAGCAGCTCCAAACGACGTTTGATGTTTGCCAGTCCAAGCCCGCTGAACTCATTTTTCTTTTGCGGATTGAGGGGTTTGGAGTTATGGCAGGCAAAGTGCAGCATGTTGTCCGCTGCTTTAAAGTGCAGCCGGATGTATGATAGATTCGCTGAGTCGGCGCTGTGTTTCACCGCATTCTCTACAAAAGGGATAAAAAGCAGCGGCGGAACGGAGAGGCCCTCCATGTTGTTCTCCACCAAAATCTTAAATTCAAAACGGTCGCGGCGTATCTCTTCCAAATTGAGGAAATCGGTCAAAAAATGGATATCGTCGCTTAACCGAACCTCTTTTTTTACGCTGTCGTTGAACTGATATTTTAGCATATCGCTCATTTTATGCATAATAACTACTGCCTTTTCTCTGTTTTCCTGTATCAGCACCAAAATGTTGTTGAGCATGTTGAACAGAAAATGGGGATTGATTTGGTTTTGCAGCTGTTCCAATTCTGCGCGCATGGTGGTTGCCTCCAATTGGGCAATGTAGCGTTCGTTTCGCGCCCAATGTTGAAAAATGACAAAGGCGGTAGTTCCCGCCACCACAAATCCTATTTGAATAATGTTGGATATCAAAACGATTCCCAAAATACCCTTGAGCTCTTCAGCAATATCCGACGACAGAAGCATCAGATTAAAAAGGACGATAAAAAAGAGGACGGAAAGAACAAGGACAACGAAGTATCCTACAAATCTGTTTTTTAAAAGGAGGCGGGGAAGCAATCGATAGATATTGAAATAGATGATTGATAGAAAAATGCCCGAAACGATGCCAAATTCCAAAAAGGGAAAAGAGTTGTGAGGCTTGGCGTTGGCAATCCCAATGATGCACACTGCAATCACCAACAGAAGGTTACGCACCCAGCGGTACTGTTTGTCTATCATAAAATCCAACAAGCGGTTTTGCTCGCGAAACGGGTGGTCTGTTTTTTGGGTAAGGTCGGGAAAAAGACTCTTTTGGTCACTTTCGTATAGTTGTTGGCGAAGCGACCGGCTGAGCTCCTTTAACATGCCGGAAGCCTCCTCTGGAAAAGAGGCCGCTTGGG
>WQYK01000177.1 GCA_009781275.1 Bacteroidales bacterium
AATATACCGTCAACAGCATCGCCTCGCTTGTGGAGCAGCACAAGCCCCTCAAAGATGGCTTGCGCATCATCACCATCATTTCGATTATCCTGTTAAGCAAAGAGTTGATCAACATTTTTATCTCATTTGGGCAAAAGTTTTTTGGTGAAAAAATCAGGATTATGGTCTCCAAAGACTTTGCCCAAAAAGTGATAGAGCGGGTTTTGACCTACAGGATGGCCTTTTTTACCGCCGGAGAGAGCGGCTCAGGCAAATTGCAAACCCGTATTGACCAAGGCGTTTCGAGCCTAACACGTACCGTTCAGAGTTTTTTTGTAGACATCTTTCCCCTCTTTACCTCTGCCGTTGTAGCGCTGATTGGTATGTTCAATGCCAATGTTACAGTGGGACTTGTGGGGCTCTGTATGGTGCCGTTTTACTTTTTTATCAGCAAAAAGCAAGCGCAGAAACTAAAGGGCTGGCGGCGCAATATGCGTACCTACCGCGAGAACAAGTCGGGAGGAATCATCAATATTTTAGATTCAATCAATGTAATCAAATCGTTTAATCGCGAAGACATTGAGGCACAAAAGCAACTCGCCCTCCAAACCGCCCTCACCGACACCCAGATGAAAACCCGCTCCACCAACTTTAAATTCGATGGATTAAAAACCTTTGTCGAACAGTTTGGTGTGGTGATTATCATTATATTAACCGCTTATCTGGTGCTGATTGGGAAGATGCAAATCGGAGCCATCATGCTTCACATCCTGCTCTTTAACAACGTGACGGCCCCCATTCGACAACTGCACCGCATTTATGACGACATCAACGACGCGCTCATCTATGCAGAAGGCTTTTTCGATATCATGGATTCCGACCATCAGATTGAGCCATCGGGCGATTACCGTCCCCAAAAAGTTTTGGGTAAGTTCGAATTGAGGGGTGTCGACTTTACCTATCCAAACGGCACTAAAGCGCTTCATGAAGTAAACATGACGATTCTCCCCAATAAAATAACGGCGCTGGTGGGGCTTTCGGGCGCAGGCAAAAGTACGGTAATCAATTTATTAGACAAGTTCTACGAGCCAAATCATGGAGAGATTTTGCTGGACGGCGTGCCTTTGCACCAATACGACACCAAGTTTTTGCGTGACAACATCGGCTTGGTTTTGCAGAAGAACCACATTTTTAGCGGCACCATTGCAGAGAACATCCTCTACGGAAATCCCAACGCCTCTAATGAAGAGATGGTCGATGCGGCAAAGCAAGCCTATATCCACGAACAAATTGTCGCATTACCCCATGGCTACGAGTCGTCCGCCCAATTGCTCTCGGGCGGTCAGCAACAACGAATCGCCATTGCACGGATGTTTCTCAAGAAACCGCCCATCATCTTCTTAGACGAGCCTACGGCAAGCCTTGACGCCATTGCCACCGAACAGATTAAAAACAGTTTAGATGCCATTAAAAAAGACCGCACGGTCATCATCATTTCACACAGCATCTCGCAATTTATAGACTCCGACATGATTTATGTGATGAAAAGCGGGCGCGTGGTGGAGCAGGGTGTTCATGAGGACGTTTACCGTCAGGAGGGCTCCTACAAAGAGATATTTGACGCAGCCGCCCGCAGCTTGAATGTGGGAAAAATCAGTGGAACAATCAATGAATAAACCAAATAACTATAAATATCATGAAAAAGAGTAATAAATGGTCGGGTTTTTTTACAAACCTCTTGGGGGTGATTCTGGGGATTGCCCTCACTTTTGGCGGCAGTGCACTATGGCAAAGACATGAAGAGAAGAAAAAGACAAAAGAAGTACTGATATTAGTCAGAAATGAGTTGAAAGTCAACAAAGAGTGGTTTCAAAATCAGGAAAAGCACATTAATGAGGACATCTCTGTATACAAAAAGATGATTGAATTCAAAGGGAACTGGAAAAACGTTCCTATTGATAGCATAAACGTTTTTCTTAACTGTATCACAAACCTCTACTTTTCGCCGGTGACCAGTTCTGCATGGCAAATATTCAGGAATTCTGAAATGATTCAAAAAATAGACGACAAAGAATTGGTCATTAGATTGACAGAATGTTATTTTTGGATTGATAAAATACAGCAACACATAGAAAAACAATATTGGGAGCCAAAAATAGAAGTGCTTATAGACGATATGATTCCCGACCATCCGTCTCAATACTTAGAAGCGCTAATGAATAAAAAGAGGTCTGTTACTTTTTACACTATTATGGCCAACGGTAATCCCCTCGAGAGCCTCTTCCCTTTTATAGACGCCGTTATCGATTATACCGTGATGTTGTTGGACAAATACGGAGATTTTACATACGATATGGATGAAAAGGATAAAGAATACGAGGCATTTATCGATGCAAGGGTAGACAGTGTACTCCTCAAAAAGAATGCAATTGAAAACGATTAACGACTATCTCCAGCTCTTTTGGTCATTCTTCAAAATCGGCGCCTTTACCTTTGGCGGAGGATACGCCATGATCTCCCTTTTTCAACGTGAAGTGGTCGAGAGAAAAAAATGGGTAGAAGAGAAGGAGTTTTTGGAGTTATTGGCCATCGCACAATCTGCGCCGGGCCCCATAGCCTTAAACACCGCCATCTTCACCGGATATAAAACCAAAGGGGTGTGGGGAAGTGTGGCAGCAGCTTTTGGAATGGCCCTGCCGTCGTTTATGGCGATTCTGCTGATTGTCTACTTTTTTACCGACTTTAAAGAGCAACCCGACGTGGAGCGGGTCTTTAAAGGGATTCGGCCTGCAGTGGTGGCGTTGATTGTAGCGCCTTTGTGGAAGATGGGAAAAACCGCCGGAATCTCCCTAAAAACGATTTGGATACCTGCAGGGGTCATCCTTCTGATTGCCCTGCTTGGCGTCTCTCCGGTTTATGTGATTTTGGGAACTATTTTGGCTGCCCTGTGCAGCGTAATTTTGAAAAGGTCATGATTTTCTGGCAGCTCTTTATCACCTTTTTAAAGATTGGCGCCTTGGGATTTGGCGGGGGATACGCCATGCTGTCGCTGATTCAGTTCGAAGTGGTGGAGCGGTACCAATGGCTCACCGCCGCCGGTTTTACCGATATTGTGGCCATCTCCCAAACGATGCCCGGCCCCATTGCCTTTAACTGCGCCACCTATATTGGTTACGCCGCAACCGGTTCTGTTTGGGGCTCCGTGCTGGCATCGGTGGCGGTGTGTATACCGCCTTTTATCATCATGCTCACCATCTGCCGCTTCTTCGTTATCTTTAAAGGTAATCCCTATATGCGGCGGGTGCTGGCTTTTATCAAACCGGTGGCCATTGGATTGATTGGCGCCGCCGCGGTGATGCTCATAACGCCCCAAAATTTTTCCGACGCCATCAGCTTCATCATTTTTGGCGTGGTGTTGCTGGCGCAACTGTTTCTTAAAAAGATAAGTCCGATTGTTCTGATTGTTGCGGCGGGGGTGGGGGGGTATTTGTTGTATTGAAACGAATATTGCTCAAAATGCTGAGCAATACGTCCGCTTCTATCCCTTGCTAAAACAAGTCGGAGTGTGTTCCGGTGTTTGTTAGCGTAATAACAATCTGTTTGCGGTTTTTTTTCCAAATCAACAGCCAATCGGGTTCTAAATGGGCTTCCCAATGATTGGATAAGTTGCCCTTTAATTTATGGGTTTGATACGGAACG
>WQYK01000178.1 GCA_009781275.1 Bacteroidales bacterium
ACTACCACGGGATCAGCAATATATGCTTTGCATCCGGATAACTCTTTTACCATATCAGCGGCAATCAATCCGCCCAAGTTACTCGCATGCTCTCCCTGTACTCCGCGGAAAAGATCGTCAATCATAGCTTGGTTGACCTCATAAACGCCCGATGGAATGGGTTTAAGCAACCCACCTCGACCGACAATGGCAGAAAGGTCGGAAAGCAAGATACCTTTCTCGCTTAGTTCTCTCAGAATCAGCTCTTTTCTAAATTCAAACTGATGAGACATTTGAGGATACCGGCTCAGATCAGCACTCTCGTGCCTGATGCTTTTGCCAAACACCAACTGTTCGTTCTCGTATACGGCAATTTTGGTCGAAGTAGACCCCGGATTGATGGCTAAAATTTTATAAAGAGCCATAACTCGCCTCTATTTTGCCATCAATGCGGCCAGTGCAATGGAATTGAGCTTGCTGGTAGTGGTGTCGCCACGTGAAGTGAGGACGCAGGGCGCTTTTGCGCCCACCACCATGGCTGCCAACTCTCCCTTAGCCAATTTGGTTACCGCTTTAAAGAATACGTTTCCGCTCTCAATATTGGGAAATACAATACAATCGGCATCTCCTGCCACAGGGCTTTCCAATTTTTTGGTTTTAGCCGACTCCATGTCAAGCGCCACATCCAGAGCCAATGGTCCATCCACATAAGCGCCGGAAATTTGTCCGCGGTCGGCCATTTTGGCAATCATAGCCGCGTCTACACACGCCTGCATACCGGGCAGCATTTGCTCCGTAGCCGCCAGCAACGCCACTTTTGGTTTTTCGATCCCAAGCGCCTTTGCAACCTGGATCACATAGTTGGTCATGGCTGTTTTTTGGCTCAAATCGGGTGCGGGGATAACAGCAACATCACTCACAATCAAAAGCTTAGGATATGTTGGGGCAGAAACTACCGTTACGTGGCTCAATACCGCCTTGGGAGGGAGCAATCCGCGCTCTTTGTTGAGGATGGCGCGCATATATTTATCACTGCTGCAAAGTCCTTTCATCAGAATATCGCCTGCGCCGTTGTTGATCATATCTACCGCAGTCGATATGGCTTTAAGCTCCTCCTCGACATGAACAATGGTAAAGATAGAGGGGTCGATTTTTTCATGGGCGCATACATCTGCGATCTTCTTTTGGTCGCCCACTAAGATGGCTTCCACAATGCCTTTTTCTACGGCAAAACGAGCTGCACTAATGGTGTGGTCATCTACCGCCCATGCGGCAACTAAGCGTTTTCTGGGTTTGGTACGAACCTGTTCAATAAGTTGGTCAAAATTGGTAATCATATTGCTATTTTTTAGTTAATGTCATAGTATCAGTGGCAATCACAAGTTCCTCATCAGTAGTGATGGCAGCCATTTTCACTTTGGAATCGGGATGGGTAAGTTCCACGTCTTTTCCACGAACTCCATCATTGGCGGCAGGATTAAACGCGACGCCTAAAAAAGCGAGGCGTTCACCTATATATTTACGTAAATGGGGATCGTTTTCACCTATACCTCCGGTAAAGATAATCAAGTCAACTCCATGCATGGCAGCTGTATACGCGCCAATATACTTTAGCACTCTGTAGCGAAACATCTCCAAAATCAAGGCAGCGCGTTCATTCCCTTTGCTTGCAGCAGCCTCTAAATCGCGCATATCAGAGGAGACCCCGGATACCCCGATAAAACCGCTCTTTTTATTCAACACTGCATTGATACCTGCGGCATCCAGTCCCTCTTTCTCTTGCAAAAAAGTGACCACGCCTGCATCGATATCTCCGCAACGGGTCCCCATAATCATCCCCTCTACGGGTGTAAGACCCATTGAGGTATCTACCGATTTCCCATTCATGATGGCGGTAATAGAACCTCCGTTGCCTAAGTGGCAGGTAATCACTTTGGATTGGTGATAGTCAAGTCCCAACATCGCGCACCCTTTTTGCGCCACAAACTTATGGCTGGTACCGTGAAAACCGTATCTGCGCACCTTATATTTAGTGTAGTAGTCGTAAGGAATAGCGTACATATAGGCGTAGTCGGGCATCGTCTGGTGAAACGAAGTATCAAAAACCGCTACCTGAGGTATGCTGGGAAGCAACGTTTTAATCGCCCTAATGCCCATCAGGTTGGCCGGATTGTGAAGCGGGGCCAAAGCACAGCACGCTTCGATATTCTTCTCGGCTATATCGTCAATCCTTGCGCTTGCCTCAAAATACTCGCCTCCATGCGCCACACGGTGTCCAACGGCTTGAATATCGTCTAACGAACGCAGCACTCCGCTTCCTGATGCCGTCAACAAATCTAAAATCTTCTTGATTCCCGTTGTGTGGTCAGAAACCCGAACCTCAATCTCTAATTTATCTCTACCCGACACTCGATGGGTGATCACGCCCATCTCCATTCCAATGCGTTCTACAAGCCCTTTAGCCAATAATTGATAATCTTGCTCCGACTTCATGTCAAGCACTTGATACTTAACAGACGAGCTTCCACAGTTTAATACAAGGATAATCATGTGATTTAAAAATGTTTAGTTATTTAATTGATGTGTAAAATAAAGGGGCAAATATATTGTTTTTATTGATATGAACAAGGCGTAACCACCCTTAAGCTGGAGGGATGTATCCCTATTTTTAGCTCTTTTCCCATAATGGTGTGTTCTCCATCATACTGCACATATCCTTCACCAATCCGCTCAACTCTAAAACTAGCGCCTCGTATATTTTCGATATATTTGGAACGATTGATTTTTTTGGTCAATAAACGGATGGCCATAAATGGAATACGCATAACAGAAGCTCTTTTCCATACCACCAGATCCAACAATCCATCGCTGGTGTTGGCGCATGGAGAAATATAGATGTTGTTTCCCCACTGTGCCGCATTGGCAAATGTGATCAGGAAAGCTTCCCGCTCAAACACCTCTTCTCCTGCATATATGATATATTTTTGGGGCCTGTAACGAATAAATTCCAAAACAGACAATGTAATATAGGTTAAAAACCCCCTGACCAAAGCCCGATTAAAACGCTTAGCCAAATGAGCATCAAATCCAATACCTGCCGTACAAAAAAAAGAGCGACCGTTAATCATGCCCGAATCTATTATTGCGACGTTGCCATGCAGCAACGCATCTATGGCCTTTGGTACCGAAATGGGAATTTTGAGGTGACGAGCTAATCCATTACCTGAACCGGTCGGGATAATTCCCATAGTGACAGAAGAGTGAACCAAAGCACAAGCCACTTGATTTACCGTGCCGTCTCCCCCAATGGCCACAACCATATCAAACAAGACCTCTTTGTAACGCAAAGCGGCGTTATAGGCATCGTTGTGGCACGTTGTATGGTAAAAGACTGTTTCCCACCCATTTTGTTGACGAAAAAAATACTCCAACTTTCTCTCTAAAGAGTGTCTACGCCTTAGGCCGGAAGCCGGATTGATAATAAACGCTACTTTTTTCATACAACAAAAGAACAAAGGTAACACTATTCAAAGAAAATCGTAAATTTGTACCGATTTAGATGATCAATCCTAAAAGAGGCGAGAGATGAGCAGCGAGAGAAACAGAGAACCACGGCGTCCGGCGCCAATGATAATTCCGGTAATTGGCTATTTGTCAGGAATTTTATCCATTCACTTCCTCAATAGCTTTGAGG
>WQYK01000179.1 GCA_009781275.1 Bacteroidales bacterium
AAGAAAAGTTCTCTTCCAAAGCCACTTCGATGCAGTCCATCAAATTGTAGCGTTGCCCCATCTCGTTTCTCGCGTAAGGCAATGGAATCAATTCTCCTGCTTCAGAGGATTTTACATTTTGTGATGTCGTCATCTGTACCTCCTGCGCCCGTCCTGTGGAGAGAGATCCGGAGAGGAGAATAATCAAGAATATTTTGTGTCTAACATTCATAGTCTTAATCAATTTGAGGTAGTTGTTTTACGCGGAGCGACGAGATAAGGGTATACATGGCGGGAATCACATAGAGCGTAAAGAATGTCGACACGGTCAAGCCGCCAACCACTGCTATACCCATGGCAATACGGCTCTCCGCCCCTGCGCCTGATGCAATGGCCATAGGCATGAGGCCAAAAATCGTAGATATACTGGTCATCAAAATGGGCCTGAAGCGCGCCGCAGAGGCAATCTTAACCGCTTCAAATCTATCCAATCCTTTTGCCTTGTGCTGATTGGCAAACTCCACAATCAAGATACCGTTTTTAGAGACCAGTCCGATCAACATAATGATCCCAATCTGGCTAAAAATGTTTAACGTTTGTCCAAACACCTTGAGGCACACCAATGCGCCAAACAGCGCCAGCGGAACGGTGAGCATGATAATAAGCGGGTCGCGGTAGCTCTCAAACTGAGCCGCCAAAACCAGATAGGCCAAAATCAGCGCCAGCACAAAGGCAAACAGCAGGCTGGAGGTACTCTCTACAAAATCTTTGGATTGCCCGGTGAGTGCGGTTGAAAAATCATCGGGGTTGAGTACCCTGGCAGCTATCTTGTCCATCTCCGCAATCCCCTGCCCTAACGTTTGCCCTTTGGCCAATCCGGCAGAGACTGTAGCCGAGACAAAGCGGTTGTGACGAAATAGTTGGGGCGGCGTACTGCTCTCCTGCATGGTAACTAAATTGTCCAATTGGATGAGCTCTCCCACGTCGTTTCGTACATAAATGTTGGCTAAGTTGGTGGGTCGATTCCGGTCGCTCTGGTCAATCTGACTCATAATTTGGTACTGTTTTCCATTGCGGATAAAATAACCGATCCGCTGCTCGCTCATGGTCAGCTGCAACGTTTGAGAGATATTTTGCACCGTCACCCCAAGGAGTGCGGCGCGGTCGCGGTTGATTTGCACCGTTAACTCCGGTTTGGTAAACCTTAGGTTGATGTCGGAGTTGGAGAAGACGGGGCTTTGCGCCACCTCCTGCATAAATATGGGAATCACCCTTTTTAATGAATCCAAGTGTTTGCCCTGAATCACATATTGCACCGGCAAACCTCCGCGTCTGCCGCCAAAGGTCTGCGACTGAGTTACAAAACTACGGGCACCGGTATACATGGCCACCAAGGGAGTCAATTCGTCTGCAATCTCCTGCTGACTCCTTGTGCGGTCAACGGGGTCGACCAAAGGTATTTGAAAACTGGCGCGGTTGCGCCCCCCCATACCTAAGTTCTGCATCAAAAACTTTTGCTCCGGCACCGCCTCATCAATCACCTCCCTAAGCATGTCGGAGTACCGCAACATATAATCAAATGTAGCGCCCTCTGTGGCGGTCGAAGAGACTTGAATCATCGAGCGGTCTTCCAACGGCGCCATCTCAGAAGGAATCGTCATCCACAGCCATGCCGCTGCGCCTAGACAGAGGGCCAATACCACCAAAGCTACCCACCTGATTTTGAGAAATCCGGCCAAAGAGGTTTCGTATATGCGGTTTAACCCCACAAAGAATGGTTCGGTAAAACGGTAAAAACGTCCCGATGAAGCGCGTGCATCCAAGATCCGGGACGACATCATGGCCGTTAACGTGAGGGCTACAAAACTCGAAATGGTCACCGCACCTGCAATCACAATGCTAAATTCACGAAAGAGGCGACCCGTCACTCCCTGTAAGAAGACAATGGGAGAGAAGACCGCGATCAATGTAACGGTGGAGACAATTACGGCAAAGAGAATCTCTTTTGAACCCTTCACGCCCGCTTCAAAGGGGTGCATCCCCTTCTCTATCTTCACATAGATATTCTCCATCACCACAATGGCGTCGTCCACCACCAGACCAATCGAGAGCACCACGGCCAACAGAGTCAAGATGTTGATTGTGAAGCCCATTATATACATGATAAAGAACGAGCCGATCAACGATACCGGTATGGCGATGACCGGGATCAGGGTGGTTCTCCAGTTTCTTAAAAAGAGGAAAACAGTGAGTACCACCAAACAGAATGCCAAGAGAATGGTGCGCTGTACTTCGGAAATGGATTGTCGAATGAATCGGGTGTTGTCAAAACCAATGCCCACCTCAATATCGGGCGGGAGGTCTTTTTTTAACTCCTCCACCACTTTGGTGGCTGCATCCACAATACTTATGTAGTTGGCCCCCGGCAGTGGAACGATGTTACACGAGACCATAGGTACGCCGTTCCGCTTCATGATCGAGCGGGTATTTTCTGCGTCCACCTCGGCCACGCCAATATCGGAGAACCGCACTACTCGATCCCTATCTCTTAATACAATCAGGTTGTTGAAATCTTCTATGGTGCGCAAACGCCCCATGGTACGCACGGTAAGTTCGGTGTTGGCGCCCTCGATCATTCCCGACGGCAACTCCACATTTTCTCGAGTCACCGCTTGACGAACGTCCAAGGGAGTTACGCCGTAGGCTGCCAAAAGAAGCGGATCCATGCGCATCCGCACAGAGTAGCGCTTGGATCCCCATACCCCTACATTACTTACGCCGCTCACCGTTTGCAAACGCTCTTTGAAGTTCACTTCTGCAAATTCACTCAGGTCGATCAGGGAGCGGCTCTCGCTCTGCAACGTTACCGAAAATATGGGCTGCGAATCGGCGTCCGATTTTTCAACCACCGCAGGATCCATGTCGGGCGGCAGACGACGCTGCACGCCGGCAACTTTGTCCCTTACGTCGTTGGCCGCCGTCTCCAAATCCACCTCTATGTTAAACTCAATGGTGATATTGCTGGAGCCGTCGCGACTGGTGCTCGAAATGGATCGAATACCCGGGATTCCGTTTACCGCCGCCTCTAAAGGCTCTGTAATCTGGTTCTCAATCACGTCGGCGTTGGCGCCGGGAAAGGAGGCCCGCACCGAAATGATTGGGTTGTCCACGCTGGGATAGTCTCTGACGCCCAGACCGGTAAAACCGATGACCCCAAAAATGACAATCAAAATGTTTAGTACCGACGCCAATACAGGTCGCTTGATACTGGTTGATGAAATATTCATGGCCGTTGTTTAAAAAGTTACCGCCTCCACCATCTGGCCCTGGCGAATTTGCAACAAACCGGAAGTGATCACCGTATCTCCGGCTGCCACTCCCTCTAAAATTTCTACCATATCGGAGGTACGGGTGCCCGTCTGCACAGAGACCGACGTTGCCCTGTTGTTGCGCACCAACCAAACCTTACGTCCATCCACATCGGGAATTACCGCCTCGCTGGGTACTAAGAGCGAACTTGTAGCGCGCTCCGTATCCACAAAAATTCTCATGGCAGCCATTCCGGGACGCAACAATCCGTCTCTATTATCGTACAAGGCCCTCAAAATAACGGATCTTGTTCTGATCTCCAAAACAGGATCTACTGCGTAAACTTTTGACATATATTCTTTTTCGCTCCCT
>WQYK01000180.1 GCA_009781275.1 Bacteroidales bacterium
AGTATTTGTTTCTCTTTCACTCGATTTACGAACGAGAAACCTTCGGCTAATTTGCCGTATTGAAATGGAAGTTTCATCATCATTCATCCTACTTATCGCCGCAAAAGTACAAAATATTTTATATTTTCAATCATTCGGTTGAAAAATTCTTCAACCAAATGGTATTATACCGCTTGGTTGAAAAAAATAAGAGCGTGATGAACGAATTAAAAAAATCACATTCTTTGCAACCAAATGGGTATCGATTTACGTCTAAAGAGAAAAAATATTTATTCACAATTTAAAATTTAAAATCATGGAAATTATGGCAATTTTTGGTTTTCCTATCATGATGATCATTGTGATCGTCTGGTTAAGCAGCCACGAAAGGATAAAACTTTATCAACTACAGGCTGACTTATATGCAAAAGCGCTTGAAAAAGGAGAGTCGGTATCGGCAGACTGGTTTGTAAAACCTGACACAAAGAAGAATACTTCGTTAAAAGCGGGAATTATCTGCATGGCTTCGGGAGTTGGAATTGTTTTGGCAGTGTGGGTACTGCTCATTTTCATAGAATCAACCGTGCAAGATAATGCGATCATCGTTTTTAAACTAATTGGGGCAATAGGAATTATCCCGTTTGTGATTGGTATTGCTTTTTTGATTATTCACTTTGCAGAAAAGAAGAAGGAGACCATAAGAGAAGGTTTAAAAAATGCACAATGATGCATGGCTTGTATCGCGTGCCGCGCTGCTGGGCGACAAAAAAGCCTTTTGCCGGTTGGTGGAGGCTTATCAGTCGCCCATACGGCGTCTCTTTTATCACCTGACGGGCGATGAGGAGTTATCTAAAGATTTGGCGCAAGACACTTTCATAAAAGTTTGGATCAACATTGGTTCGTTCCGCGCTGCGGCAAAGTTCTCTACGTGGCTCTATCGCATCGCTTATAATGTTTTTCATGACCACGGGCGAACAACGATGCAAAAAGCCGTAACAGAAGTAGAGAAACTGAGTAACAAAATGAAAACCGATACCTCCGGCAAAGATTTTGGCATCGATTTTGAACACGCTTTAAGGGTGCTAAAAGATGAGGAACGAGTTGCCATGTTGCTGTTTTATATGGAGGACCAAACCGTTGTAACGATTTCTAAAATGATGAACTGTCCAGCCAACACCGTCAAATCTTACCTCCACCGTGGGAGGGAAAAAATCTCAAAATATTTTAACCATTATGAATGAAAAAGCTTTAAGGAAAATATTTGCAGAACACAAAACCGATATCCCTGACAAAGGGTGGTCGGAGCATGTCGTCAAACACCTACCCCCGCGCAAAAGTGTGATGCCTCAAGTAGTAATGATCATTTCTGTGTTGATTGGGCTTACACTTATGTTTGCCATTCAGGACGTTACCACCATAATTGAGCAAATCGACAGCCTGACAACATCCATCAGCCTTTTACAGATGCCTTCTCCAACTGCACTCCTCACCTATTTGGGTGTTCTGCTGTTGACTGGAGTCATCGGATTTGGTGTGGCTCGTGCGGGAGAGGGATAATCGTTCTTATCTAAAATAATTATCTATATTTGCATGTTCTTAACTAAAAAACATTCTTAGCTATTTCAATTGATATGAACAGAATTTATCTATCCCTCTCTATTGCCTTATTTGGAGTTTTAACTAGTGGCTGCATTACTGACTATGATTGCTGCAATCCAAAAGTGATTTCTATTGACGTCAGTACCCTCTCCATTGGCGAAACTCTTGGCGCTACCCAAGACTTTACCCTTTTTTGTACAACAGGCTGGGAGATAACCAATCTGCCTCCATGGCTTACAGCTTCTCCCGAATCCTCAACCACCGGTGGAACGGTTACGGTTACTCTAGAGGTAATCCAGGCCAATCCCACCACCTCTCCCCGCCCCGTCACCCTCACATTTACGGCCGCCAACGGCGACAAGGTGATGGTTGTAGTTACGCAGGAGCCATTTGTCTTTATCACCGACATTGACATCGCAGACGAAACTTTGTTTTACGGAGACGGTCCCATACAAATCACATCGGGCACCACCCCACCCCACGCCTCAGTAACCGACCTCACTTGGGAAAGCAGCGACATCACCGTTGTAGAGGTGGATGCAGACGGTGTGATCACGGTCATCAGCGTGGGCACAGCCACCATCACCGCCACCGCCACTGACGGCAGCGGACAAACGGGTACCTGCACCGTAACGGTAGAACCTAAGCCCATTACCATTTCCGGTTTTGACATCTCTAAGATCTACGACGGCAATACTACCGTTATAGGCGGCTGGGGGACGCTCTCTTTTGACGGACTTGCGTCCGGTGAAACAGCCGACGTAAACACAACCGGTGTTACAGTGGTTTATGCCAACGCAGATCCCGGAACCAACAAGACCATGACCGTAACCGGCGCCTTTACCATGACCGGCGGCACAGCCATCCCTTCTAACTATAGCATTACCCAGCCCACGCCACAAGGAACCATTATTGCCTTTGCCGGATTGGGGACAAGTGCTGCCAACGCCTTTGAGATTGAAAACCCCGCCCAGTTGGCCCTGCTGGCTTTGATGGTGAACGGAGGCGATAACCAAAGCAACGTCTACTACAAATTAGTCGACAATATAGACGCAGGCTCCCAATGGATACCCATTGGCGATTATAGTTCATTTTCATCTGCCACCTGCTTTGCCGGCACATTCGACGGGCAAGGACACACTGTGACTATTAACGGAATAGGAACCATCTCTCCGGACGGGTGGGGGAGTTCTTATTATGTCGGTTTGTTTGGAAAACTGACTCTTGACGCCGTGATTCAAAACCTTAGAGTGGACGGCTCCTTCTCTTTTGACGCCGGAGCCTTGGGCTGCATCATGGGTGGAATAGCCGGATCCTCCGGAAGCTCCACCGCGGAAAACAGCACGATCAAAAACTGCGTGGGCGCTGCCCACATTGAACTATTGGGCAATCCCAGTATGTATGGTCTTACAGTCGGTGGAATCGTCGGAAGCAACTCAACAAACTCTAAGATACAAAACTGCTATTCCATTGCCAATGTAACGGCAAACCACTCCGGAACCGGAGAGAATTGTTATGCCGGAGGCATTGCAGGAGCTAATTCAGGCACAATAACAAACTGTTATGCAACAGGCTCCATTTCAGCAACCATGGCAGGATCACGCCATGCTTTTGCGGGTGGAATTGTGGCAAATGAATACGGTACAACAGCAAACTGTGTGGCGCTTCATACGGCAATCGTCGCTTACACTCCATTCGGCATCAACTATATGGGCCGTATCGTTAGCCGTCTTGCTCCTCCTGCTCCGCCGTGGGTTGCGGGTGGTGTGTTAACCAACAACCGCGCCATTGCCATTTCGGGTTTGAGCGCTACAGGAGCATTGGACACCGATATAGATGGCTTACTCATTACTACTTTAGAGGCAGAAACACAATCGACCTACCAAACCGCCGCCGGCTGGCCCTTTGGCACAAACGACGCTGCACCATGGGTATGGAACGGTACGCGGCCTATTCTCTATTGGGAACTGTAGTCGCTTTAATATCCACCTCCAACTCTTTTTTACAAGTAATCCCGTTTTCATCTGTTATCCACGCCGTTACTAATCCGG
>WQYK01000181.1 GCA_009781275.1 Bacteroidales bacterium
AAGCATATTACCGGGTTCCAACCACGTTTTTAAAAGGGTACGGTCGTGGTTCACTCGCTGGTCATATTGCAGATACGAGTTTAGGTAACGCCCCATGGAAGAGGGAAGGTTGTCTTTTTTGTATGTGTAGACCTTGTTGTCGTCTATATAAACATCGTATTGAGCCAATGAAAGGTATGCAGGAGAGCCCTCTATCCGGTCAAAGGCGCCCATCGCCACGTAAAAGGTGTCTGTAACGGGAATCACCGAGGGGCGGGCAGACAAATCGACTGCTCTTAGCAACGATGTTCTGGGCACCGCGCCTTGTTGGGAGTAGCCCCAAAACTGCAACCGGGTCAATTGAGGTGGGGTGCGGTCGGGTACCGGATAGAGACCATATCCGCTTAAATATAAGAGAGATTGATTCTCAGTGTTCCTGATCTCCAAATGAAGATGCGGCCCGTTGGAAGCGCCCGAATTGCCCGCCCTTCCAATAAAATCGCCCTTTTTTACGGGAAATTGGTCGGGGGAGAGGGGTAAGTCCACCGAGAACGATTGTCGTTCATATTGCTGCTCTTTTACATACTCCTGAATGTGAGATGCAAAATCTAAAAGATGGCCATACACGGATGTAGTCCCGTTGGGATGCTCTATGTAGATCCCGTTTCCGTACCCTCCCGGAGAGACCGATATGCGCGAAACAAATCCCTCTGCAATGGCAAACAATTTTGCCCCCACCACGCCGCCGATGCGCATGTCGTACCCCGCATGAAAGTGGTTGGAGCGAAACTCCCCAAAGTTGCCCGAAAGGTTAATCGGGATTTCCAAAGGAGAGCGGTAGTATCGGGGAAAGTCTGTATCCTCAATGGTGGTTGACTGGGCGTGGGCAACCAAAGGGCAAAACCACAATGTCGTCCATAAAACATATTTAAACACTTTTGTCATGCTATGAGAACATTCGTTTCATCCGCTCAAAGAAGTTTTTATCCTCTTTGGCGGGCGATGGTTTGATGTTGGGTGATGAACGAAGCTTTTCGAACAGCTCCTTCTCCGACTTGTCTAACTTTGCAGGAATCCACACTTGTATATAGACCAGCAGATCGCCCGTACCGTAACCCTGTACGTCGGGCAAACCTTTGGCGCGCAGCCTTAAGATGCGCCCCGATTGGGTTCCGGGTTCAATCTTGATTTTGACGCGGCCGTCCACAGTGGGCACCTCCACGTCTGCGCCCAAAACGGCGTCTACAAGGGAGATAAAGAGAGTGTATATAAGGTCGTTCCCATCTCTTTGCAAATCGGGATGGGCCTCCTCCTCGATCACCACCAACAAATCGCCGGAGACGCCGCCTCTGCGGGCTGCGTTTCCTTTGCCCTGTACCGTCAACTGCATCCCCTCGGCAATACCTCGCGGGATGTTGAAGCTGATCTCTTCGTTCCCTTTTATGTAACCATCGCCATGGCATTTAGAACACGGCTTGGCCACCACAGTGCCCTCTCCGCCGCAAGCGTGACAGGGCGACGAGGTTTGCATGTGCCCCAGAATGGTTTGGGTAACGCGGGTGGTCATGCCTGATCCCCGACACACTTCGCACGTTTTGATGTCGGCAGCAGATGCTGCGCCCCTTCCCTTGCACTCGGGACAACTGTGCTGTTTGTTAATCTTGACCTTTTTCTCTGCTCCTTTGGCCATCTCCTGAAGTGTCAGTTTGACCCTAATACGGATGTCGGAACCACGGTTGACGCGACGTCCGCCACCGCCAAAGCCGTTGGCAAACCCGCCTCCGCCAAAGCCACGTGCGCTGCCAAAGCCCATCCCTTCAAAGATATCTCCAAAACGACTGAAAATATCGTCCATGGTGAATCCGCCGGCAAAGCCGCCACCCGCCGCTCCGCCCAAACCGGCGTGGCCAAACTGGTCGTAGCGCGCTTTTTTGTCGGGATTTGTCAATACGTCGTAGGCTTCTGCCGCCTCTTTAAACTTATCTTCTGCCTCTTTATTTCCGGGATTCTTATCGGGATGGTACTGCATGGCCAACTTGCGGTACGCCTTTTTCATCTCATCTGCAGAAGCGTCTTTTTGAACGCCTAATACCTGGTAATAATCTCTTTTGGACATAAAATTCACTCTTTATTAAACTCCGACTACCACTTTGGCGTAACGAATCACTTTTCCATTAAGGGTGTATCCCTGCTGGAGGACGTCAATAATCTTTCCTTTTTGCTCCGCCTCTTCTGTGGGAAATTGAGATACGGCTTCGTGAAGGTCGGTATCTAAGGGCAACCCGACTGCTTCAATCGGTTGCATTCCTTTTGACTCCAAATATTTATACAGTTTTCTGTATATCAGGTCAACGCCTTCACATACAGCAGCCATGTCGGTTGCTACCACCATCGCGTCCATCGCCATCTTAAAATCGTCTAACACGGGCAATATTCCCTGTATCAAATCTTCTCCGGCAGTTTTTACCAGATCGAGCCGTTCGCGGGCATTCCTCTTGCGGTAGTTGTCAAACTCCGCCACCAAACGCAGGTACTTGTCGTTTAAAGCCTCATATTGCTCCTCTTGGTTCTCTTTTTGTTTTTTCTCTTTGACCGGTTTCATCCTATTCACTTTTGAGGCGCAAAGATACGACAAAAGCGTTATATTTGCACGCAAAAATTATCCTGTTTGGAACAGTTTGCTCATTTTCTTAGCACTGCTGATATCTGGTCGCCTGCGATGCTTGCCATCCTGATCGGAACCGGATTTGCCGTAGGTTTTGTGAACACCATTGCAGGTTTGGCCTCTGCCGTCTCTTACGCCCTCTTTATGGCGATGGGAATGCCCGTAAGCGTTGCCAACGGCACCACCCGCCCTGGCATTTTGATTCAATTCTTTGTCAACTCATTACTCTTTAAACGAGCCGGCGTTTTACCCATCGGTATCGCCGCCCGAATCGGCATCCCCATTGCCGTAGGCTCCTTTGTGGGTGCAGAGTTGGCCTCGCATGTAGATCCTAAAATTTTTGAATGGGCCATGGCGTGCTCCCTGCCCATTTTGGCCTCACTGCTCTACGTCGACACCCGCTCCATCAAGCTCAGCGCCTCTGAAAAAGATGTACAGATTGGCCCCGCCAGATTTGCGCTCTTCATTCTCATTGGCTGCTACGGAGGCTTTACCCATGCAGGCGTTGGCCTGCTCATCATCTTTGCATCGGTCTTTCTCTTAGGCATAGACCTGCTGCACGCCAACGCCATCAAACAATTTGCCGTAGTGGTCTACACCCCCGTAGCCCTCACTGTCTTTATCCTAAACGATAAAATCAACTGGCCCGTAGCGCTGATTTTTGCCGTTGGCAACGTAGCAGGCGGCTGGTTAGGAAGCCGCGCCTCCATCCGCAAAGGCTCCAAATTCATTAGGTGGAGCGTGACGATTTGTGTGGTACTGATTTCTTTTTGGCTGATTTATAAGCAGTTTAATTAGCGCTATATATAAATACATAGATTATCTAAGTACAAATACTCAGAAAAAATGAGTACAATTACTCATTGACACGTATGGCATAACCCTCTATTTTTGTACGGTTAACTCATCCATCATCATGATCTCCATATTTATTGCCTTTGGCGTCTTTCTGATAACAATTATCGTAGTTATCTACCTTTATAA
>WQYK01000182.1 GCA_009781275.1 Bacteroidales bacterium
GATTCTCTTTATCAGTAATGTACCGGCAATTAAAAAGCCAACGGAGATCTATCCCGACCTGCCCAAAACAACAGGACGTTATACCAACGACCTCATGTACCGCCACTGGGATCAATGGAAAGAGGAGATCCCCCATCCCTTTGTTGCCCAATTTAACGGCAAGCAACTCAGCAATGTTGTAGACATCTTAGAGGGACAGCCATACGAATGTCCAACGCTTCCTTTGAGTAACATTCAACAACTCTCCTGGAGTCCGGACGGCGCCCAAATCGCCTACTCCTGCCGCAAACTCACCGGAGTGGCCTATACCCGCTCCACCAACACCGATATCTATCTCTACACCCTTGCCACTAAAGAGAGCATCAACCTCACAGAAGGCATGATGGGTTACGATACCGATCCCGTATTCTCTCCCAACGGTCGCTACATAACCTGGAGCAGCATGGAGCGGGATGGATATGAGGCCGACAAACATCGCCTTTTTGTGATCGACCTTGAAAGCGGAGAAAAGACCGAACTGAGTAAAGAGTTCGCTTACAATATCGACAACGTTAGTTGGCACCGCGACGGCCAAAGCCTCTTTTTTACCTCTTGCGTCAATGCGCTGACCCATGTCTATCAGATGGCCTTCCCGGGCGGCGCCATTCGCCAACTCACCATTGGCCTGACCGATTTTAGCGGCGTACAACAGGCAGGCGATCAGCTCATCAGCGTCTATCGCTCTATGTTCTTTCCCAACGAATTGGCCGCCATCAATCCACAGACCGGCATGATTCAACAACTTACATTTGAAAACAAGCACATTTTGGATCAGTTGGCAGAGAGCAAGTGTGAAGAACGCTGGATCACCACCACCGACAACAAGCGCATGCACACCTGGATCATCTATCCTCCCGGCTTTGACCCCACTCAGAAGTACCCCTCCATTTTACTCTGCCTCGGGGGTCCTCAAGGCACCATCAGCCAAGGCTGGTCCTACCGCTGGAACTACCGTTTGATGTCTGCGCAGGGATACATTGTCATTCTGCCCAATCGCCGTGGTACCACCGCTTTTGGACAGGAGTGGTGCGAGCAGATCAGCGGCGACTATAGCGGCCAAAACATTCAAGACTACCTAAGCGCCGTAGACCACATGAAAAAAGAGCCTTTTGTTGACCACAACCGGATTGCCGCAGTTGGAGCCAGCTACGGAGGTTACAGCGTATTCTATTTGGCTGGAGTACACAATAAGCGTTTTAACGCCTTTATTGCCCACGCCGGTATCTTTAACCAGACCCACATGTACATGACCACAGAAGAGACCTGGTTCACCAACTGGGACAACGGGGGCGCTCCCTGGGACAACAACCCCGTTGCACAACGCCACTACGCAAACTCTCCCCACACGTTGGTCGATAAATGGGACACACCCATTTTGATTACCCATGGAGAGCGCGACTACCGTGTTCCCGTTGATCAAGCATTTGCTGCTTTTAACGCTGCAAAACTACTTGGCGTCGAGGCCGAAATGCTCATCTTCCCTGATGAAAATCACTGGATATTAAGTCTTCAGAACTCCATCCTTTGGAATCGAACGTTCTTTGGCTTCTTAGAGAAGCACTTACAGTAAAAGGCAACCCACGGCTTCAAATTTGGCCACTTTTTATCAAAATTTCTAACAAGCGATGCAGCGTTTGGGCTCTTTTTTGCATCTACGATATAGAAACAAATTGCAGCGTGATGGAAAGTCGTTTTATAGCTCTTGAGCGCCTGTTCTGGCTACATGAGTTGATTCAGCAAGAACAGACCGGCACTCCCGAAGAATGTGTTGATCGCTTACAAATATGTATCTATCAGCTACATAAGATGATAGGCCTATTGACCGATCACGGTGCAGAAATCAGATACAACCCACAACGACGCACATTCTCATACTACGGCCTTTTTCAAATACCGGTTGCCCGTTTGATACAGTTACATTTGGCAAATCATGAAAGTGGTGAACGAGATCACTAAACGCCGATAATATTACCGTACGAACCTACCCTCGCTCCCAAGTCATTCCCTCTTTGGTATCTTTGATTTTAATCCCTAATGCCGCCAATTGATCACGGATCGCATCGCTGGTGGCGTAATCTTTACGCGCCTTTGCATGTGAGCGTGCCTCCAAAATCATCTCCATCAATCCATTTAATAGCTTGCCGTCAGATCCATCTTGCTCCTGGTCGCGCAGACCTAAAATATTTGTGGGTATTTGCACCAAAAGTGTATCTAAAAGGGCGCGGTCATCAGGATGAATCGTACCTTTTTTGTCTACCGTACTGTTTACCCAACGCACCACTTCAAAAAGATGGGCTAAGGCAATGGGCGTATTGAGGTCGTCGCACAGAGCGTTAAAAACCTCGTCTTTATATTGCTGCAATTCAGGAGCAGCAGGAGCGGACGATTCAACGGAGATTTCCGCAGCCGCCTTTGCCGCCGACTGCAGCCGCTTGAGACCTTTTTCTGCAGCAACAAGTGCGTCATTGCTAAAGTCAAGGGTGCTTCTGTAATGCGCCTGAAGGATAAAGAAACGAATCGCCATGGGACTAAACGATTGCGTGAGCAGTTTATGGTTGCCGGTAAAGAGTTCATCTAGGGTGATAAAATTGCCCAACGATTTGCCCATCTTTTGGCCATTGATGGTAATCAGATTATTGTGCATCCAATAACGTACACCGCCCTGTCCACGGGCCGCAATGTTTTGCGCCAATTCGCACTCATGGTGAGGAAAGAGCAGGTCTAATCCACCGCCATGAATATCAAACTCATTTCCCAAATATTTGGCGCTCATGGCTGAACACTCAAGGTGCCAACCCGGGAACCCCTCTCCCCAAGGCGATGGCCAGCGCATAATATGCTCGGGAGCGGCCTCTTTCCAAAGCGCAAAATCCAAAGGAGCTCGCTTTTGGCTTTGGCCGTCCAACGTCCTGGTGTTGCTCTGCAAATCCTCGATCACCCTACCTGAAAGTTGTCCGTAGTGATGCTTTTTACTATAAGCCTCCACATCAAAATAGACCGACCCGCCGCTTTTGTAGGCAAAACCCGATTGAAGAATCTCTTTCACCAGCTCTATTTGCTCTACAATGTGCCCCGATGCACGTGGCTCAATACTCGGCGGCAGAGTGTTTAACAACTGCATCGCTTCGTGGAACCTAAGTGTGTAGTGCTGTACCACCTCCATCGGCTCCAATTGCTCCAGGCGCGCCCTCTTTGCAATCCGATCCTCCCCCTCGCCCATCTCGTTCTCCAAATGACCTACGTCGGTAATATTCCTTACATAGCGCACTTTATATCCAAAGTGACGAAACAACCTGACCAACACATCATAAGTTACTGCTGGGCGGGTGTGTCCCAAATGAGGGTCTCCATACACGGTAGGACCGCATACATAGAGACCCACCAAAGGGGGATGCAAGGGGGTAAAGAGTTCCTTTTTTCTTGATAGTGTATTAAAAAGATGAATAGAGTGCATGATGCTACAATTTAACCCGCAAATGTAGCCATTTTTCTACCTACTCCGTCTCTTCCGGTACATGTATTTTTAGAGAGTACGCTAAGATTTCATTCACAGATCTGGCCAGCCCATCCCGTCC
>WQYK01000183.1 GCA_009781275.1 Bacteroidales bacterium
GCCGGTACAAAATAGCCAAACATGGTCTCTTCCAAGATTGAAAAATAGTCCTTTACCGTTGGTGAGCTGATTCCGCAGTCCGAAGCAATGTTGGTGAAGTTGACCATCTCTCCGTTGGTCAATGCAGCCACGTCCAAAAAACGTGAGAATATTCTTAAATTACGCAACTGCGCCTCTTCTGTAATCTCTTGCTGAAGGTAGTTGCCCACGTAGGCCTGCAATCTCTTTTGCGGATTGGACGACAAATAGTGTTGCGGTAACAAACCATGGTTAACTGCTTTGATGATGTCAAAATTGGGGATTTCGGCGCTCACTAACGGATGTAAAACCTCATTAATGGCACGTCCGCCCAGCAAATTTGCACCGCATCTTTTGAGTTTTCTTGCGCTCGAGCCGCAAAGCAAAAACCTAAGCCGACGATTGTGCATGAGCCAATGCACTTCATCCAACAACTGAGGAATTTTCTGAATTTCATCAACAATCACCAACTCGCCAGACGAACACAGGTCAAGCTCCTCTCTAAATAGCCAGGGCGCTCTAAACAATCGCTCAAAGACATCCGATTTTAACAAGTCGTAATACTTTGCGTTTGGGAATTTTTCTTGAACTAAAGTGGTTTTTCCTGTTTGTCGTGCGCCAAATAGAAAAATGCTCTCGTCTTCAATATATTGCATTTGTATTTTTCGTGTAAACATAAAGTTTAACTTTAAATTTGACAAATATTTGTAAAGTTTATGTTTGCAAATATACGATTTTTTTAAGTTTTACAATTTTTTTTGAAAAACAAAAGTATTACCTTTGCAAGCATGGAATGGCTGTTAGGAAAAGATTTGGATGAGTTGACCCGAATGGTCACCGGTTTAGGCTTGCCTCGCTACACAGGCAAACAGTTGACAGACTGGCTCTACAAAAAGCGGGTAAAGCAAATTGGGGAGATGACCAACCTCTCCAAAGAGGCGCGGGAGCGACTGAGCGCCCACTACACAGTGGGCGGCTTTGCTCCGGAACAGATGCAGGAGTCCAAAGACGGCACCCGTAAGTATCTATTCTCCACAATGAATCGCTTTCACATAGAGTCCGTAATGATTCCCGACGACGAGAGAACAACCCTTTGCGTCTCTGCCCAGGCGGGTTGCCGCATGGGTTGTCGTTTTTGCATGACAGCCCGGCAAGGTTTTCAAGCCCATTTAACGGCAGGCGAAATCATCAGTCAATTCCAAAACATTGACGAGTGCGCCTCACTCACCAACGCTGTCTATATGGGCATGGGCGAGCCAATGGACAACTTGGACGAAGTGCTCAAGAGCCTCCGTATTTTGACTTCTGACTGGGGGTGGGGCTGGAGTCCACGCAGGGTTACCGTGTCGACTATTGGCATGCTGCCGCAGCTCAAGCGCTTTTTGGATGAGAGCGAGTGTCACTTGGCGGTTAGTTTGCACCATCCCTTTGACGCCCATCGGCAGGAGCTTGTTCCCATGCAAAAGGCGCATCCTTTGGCAGAGGTACTCTCCCTAATCAGGCAATACAACTTTAGGGGACAGCGTCGGGTAAGTTTTGAGTATATTATGTTTAAGGGCGTAAACGACGCCCTGCATTACGCTGTTGCTTTGGCGCGCCTGCTTAAGGGAATAGAGTGCAGGGTGAACCTGATTCGCTACCATGCCATTCCCGGAAATCCGTTAGCGCCCTCTTCTGTGGAGGCGATTGCGCTGTTTCAGAAAAAGTTGTCGGAAAGTGGGGTGTTGACCACTTTGCGGGCTTCAAGAGGTGAGGACATTCTGGCTGCTTGCGGATTGTTGAGTACACAAAAGAGGGGGATGTAGGATGGAGGCAACGGAGCTGAATAGGCACCTTGTTTGGGCGGAGCGGTTGTGCAGCCGCAGGGAGTATTGTGGGCAGGAGATGCGGGTGAAGTTGATGGCTAAGGGGTTGGATCGGGGGCAAATTGAAGGGTTGATAGCGGCTTTGCGGGAGCGGAACTTTATTAATGAAGAGCGGTATGTGCGTGCCTTTGTTCATGACAAGAGTAAGTTGCAGGGATGGGGAGTGGAGAAGATACGCTATGCGTTGCGCGCTAAGCTGATTCCCGATGCGGTGATTGGTGAAGGGCTTGGGGGGATAGATGCGGAGGAGCAGAGGGAGCGGCTTAGACGGTTGCTGGGGGTGAAGAAAAAGAGTGTGAAAGGCGCTTCTGAGGCCGATGTGAGGGTAAAGCTGATTCGTTTTGGGTTGACGCGTGGGTTTAGCTATGGGGATGTGGTGATGGAGGTGGGAAAAATTTAATTTATTTATGTTTTACCCTCAACAAAACCTTTTCCCAATTCATAAGCCCCCTCACAATCCTTCACAAACACCGTCCCACGCCTCTTTTTCCTTCTATCCCCGTCAAATAAGGTCATATTATACTTACTGTAATCCTCAAACTGATAGGTAGATGTGACAACCAAGGACTTACAACTCCCAAAAATCTGCTTCATCAGTTTTTTGTTTTTCCTAAAGAGCTTTGTGTATCCAATCAGTGGTAAAGCAATGGAGGGTGCATTCATGGTGTATACAAACATGGTTTTGATCTTTTTGCCAAAGGAGGATGGTTTGCCTTCGTAGGAGATATATGGGAAAAGCAACCGTTCCATGAACGACCTCATCTCTCCGGAAACGTTGGCAAAGTAGATGGGTGAGCCTAATATCAAAACGTCACATTCGCAAATTCTTTGTAAGACGGGTTCTAATTCGTCAGGGAAACAGCACTTGTCCAAAGAAACCCATTTCCGTTTGCACGAAAAACAGCTTGTACAGCCTTTGAACTGCAGGTCGTAGAGGTTAATCATTTCAGTTTCGGCGCCTGCTTCTTTAGCGCCCTCTAAACACATCTCAAGTAAGATGTGCGTATTCCAATTCTTTCTTGGGCTTCCGTTTACTGCAATAACTTTCATATTTTTATCATTTTTGTCTTACTTGAGCTTGGGATAACCATCCGGGAACCGTTCCCGTGATCTGCCAGCTTATCGGACAGGTCAAGTCAAGGGTTTTGGTAGCATTTTCTGCGCCGCCAAGGATGATTTCGCCCGGATCGGCCTCAATCACAGATGGAATGCAGCAGTCCATATCATTGCAACCTGACAGGATCAGCCCATCTACAATTGTCAGCAAAAGAAGTTTCTTGTACATGTTATTTCTGTTTTGGGGTGTTGCGTTAAAGTGCACAAATGTAGCAAAAGAATTAACAAACCCATATTCGACTTTTTTAGTCAATTTGGATTTTTGGGACAAAACGGATTGGGACGTTCGAAAAATTTTTTAAAAAATGTTGAGGCTGTTTTTGAGGCGGATGTACAGGCATCATTGAGTCGTTTTGGTTTTGTTTACGGGGTTTGATTGAGAAGATGTGGTGTTGAAGTTGGAAAATATCAAAATCTTTTTGTAAGTTTGCTTGTATTTTAAACATAGGTATTGCGTATGATATAAAAAAAGAGAAACGGTGTGTAGAGCACACACAATAAGACATATAAAATAGCGATTTGCTTGCTATTCTTGGCATTCCCTTTCCACAATTTTAACCCGTAATGGGTTATCCCTCAAGAATAAGTTAGCGAAA
>WQYK01000184.1 GCA_009781275.1 Bacteroidales bacterium
AGTTTTTATTGTGCAACCGGACGGATACACATCCCATGCCCCGAATAGGTGTTGCTCATCATGGTAAAGCCCGATTCAAAGAACTCCATCTTACGACCTATTTTGCTGCTCCAATAGTAACCGATACGACCGCTTGTCTTGACGTCATACAATTTACCATCGCTACAGGTTCGATAGGGCGTATAAGGCATAAATATCGATTTTCCTGTTGCTTTGTCGGTAAAACGATAACCTCCCACACCATTTACAACAGCATGACTTCTGTTCACATTTTCTTTATCCAGAAGTGATTCCAGTTCATTGGGGGTGGGTACACGCCATCCGTGCGGACTTGGGTCGTTCGATTTTTCCCATACCCCTCCGTCTGGTTCTGTAGTGTCCCAATTGCTTAAATCGCCCTTTGTTGGCCATGCGACTTTGCTGTTGCTCTTGTAAAGCAATCCTACATCCTCTGGTTTTGCCACAAAGTTGCCGGGTGTGTCTATATTACGTGTGGCCCACTTTACTCCATTGATCACGATGCCAACCTCAACAATGGCAGAACTTTGTTGCCCGTAAGCGACCAAAATGCTTATGAACATCAATGCCAATGATCCTGATATAATTTTTATTGTCTTCATCACGAATCACCTCCTACTCCTCTCTTCCACTATAAAAATCTCCTCCCCATCCTCCAAATAGTAGTACTGCTCGCGGGCAAAACGCTCTAAGCTGTCGCGGTTGGATTGGAGTTGCCTCAGTTTTTCTTGTGTGCGGGCGATCTCATCTTCGTAATATTTTTTCTCTTTTTTCTGGCGATTGACGTCGATCATGGAGGCTCCCCAGTCGATTAAACTGCTTTGGTCAAAGAAGGTAATCCACACAACAAAAAGCGTTCCGGTGATAAAAAATTTGTTTCTTATCACTTTTATGAACGATGATAGAATAGATTTGCTTTTCATAGACTATTTTTGTGCAAAATTATAAAAAAAAATGCAACCTATACTTATTGTTTTGGCGGCGGGCATGGGAAGCCGTTACGGAGGTCTTAAACAGTTGGACGGAGTGGGGCCAAACGGGGAGACCATTATGGACTATTCGGTGTACGACGCAGCCCGTTCCGGCTTTGGCAAGGTCGTTTTTATTATTCGGGCTCATTTTAGATCTGCTTTTGAAGAGATCTTTGCAAAGCGATACGGAGATTCCATCGAGGTTGCTTTTGTAGAGCAGGAACCGGAAAAGGAGTTGCCTGCAGGGTTTACTCCGCCCGCTGAACGCACCAAACCTTGGGGCACAGGGCATGCGCTTCTGATGGCCGAGCCTCAAGCCGACGCCCCTTTTGCCGTCATCAACGCCGACGATTTTTACGGCAGAGAGGCGTTCCGCGCCATGAGCGATTTTCTACTTGGCTGTGTTTCAGAAAACCAAATATCCCAAGGCAGGTATGCCATGATTGGTTACAAGGTGGGGAATACCCTCTCCGAATCGGGCGGAGTCTCCCGTGGGATCTGTAGCGTGGACAAACAAAATTTCATTACAGAGGTGACAGAAAGACACCGTATTCGCGCCATCGCCCCCCATCAAATCGTCTTTGAGACCGATCCGGGTTGCCTGACCCAAGTGGAGCCCGATACGCCTGTCTCTATGAATTTTTGGGGCTTTACGCCCGACTTCTTTAACCATGCGCACAATGCATTTCACACATTTATTCACGAACGGGGGCAAGAGCTTACCTCTGAATTCTACATTCCTACAGTGGCAAATCAACTCATCCAATCAAAGCAGGCATCGTTACAAGTGTTGAACTGCAACGCCTCCTGGTTTGGCATCACCTATCAGCAAGACCGTCCTTATGTGGAGGCGCGTATCGGGCAACTCATTGCCAACGGCCTCTATCCAAACTCCATCATCCAAAAATAACTTGTGAATCAACATACAACATACTCCTACCGACAAATTTACAAAGTCGCCTACCCGATCTTTATCACCCTGCTGGTACAAAACTTGATTCAGGTGACCGACACCGCTTTTCTGGGGCGCGTGGGAGAGGTGGAGCTGGGGGCGTCGGCCATTGCCGGCATCTTTTACATCGTGATTTTTACGATTGCCTTTGGCTTTAGCACCGGTTCTCAGATCATCATTGGAAGACGGAACGGAGAGCAGAATTATGCCCAAATCGGAGAGATCGTGATGTACGGAGCGCTCTTTCTCTTGCTCATCGCCCTGAGTTTGTTCCTTCTTGTGAGGGCAGGCTCCCGAACGGCGCTCTCGGCAATGCTCTCCTCCCCCGCTGTGCTCGAAGCGTCTGTCACCTACATCAATCTGCGCATCTGGGGCCTCTTTTTTGCCTGCATCAACGTGATGTTCCGCGCCTTTTATGTGGGCACCACCTCCACGCGCATTTTATCGATCAATGCCGGCATCATGGCAGGCGTCAACGTTCTTTTTGACTACGCCATGATTTTTGGACACTGGGGATTCCCTGCCATGGGGATTGCGGGAGCGGCCATCGCTTCGGTGATTGCCGAGGCCACCTCCGTACTCTTCTTTATCACCTACACCTTCTTTACCGTCGACCTCAAAAAGTATGGATTTACCTCCATTCGTCCGGGTGGATTACAGGTGATCAAAAACATCCTCAACGTCTCTTTGTCGCTGATGATTCAATATCTGATCTCCTTGGGAACTTGGCTCATCTTTTTCTTGGCGATCGAAAAAATGGGCGAACGGTCGCTGGCAGCCGCCAACATTGTCCGAAGCATCTACATCTTGTTTGCCATACCCGTTTTTGCCCTCTCCACCACCGCAAATACATTGGTTAGCAACACTATTGGCGCGGGAAACACCGACGGAGTGATGCCGTTAATTCAAAAAATTGTGAAAGCAGCCCTTTGCATGGTGCTCATCTTTATGCCCATCATCCTGCTCTTTCCCAATCTTGCACTAAGTATTTACACCTCAGACCCTGACCTTATCTCCGCCTCCCGTGCCTCCCTAACGGTGGTTGTCCTTATCCTGCCTATCCTCACCCTTGGCGGTATCTTCTTTAGCTCTGTCTCGGGCACCGGAAACACCCGTACCGCCCTCTTGATAGAGGTGGGCGTGATGTTTATCTACCTGTTCTATATTTGGTTATTGGTAAACGTACTCCATGCATCTCTGGCCGTCTGCTGGACTTCGGAGATTGTCTATAGCGGTGGAATCTTTTTCCTCAGCTACCTCTACATCAAAAGCAACAAATGGAAGAACCGAACTATATAATTTTAGTCGTGAAAAATGGTCGTTTTGTCGAAAACCGACTGTTTTTTATCGAAAACCTATTGGGACACATCCGGCCATCATCTACTTTTGCAGAAAAAACAACACCACTATGAACTCAATCAAAAACAAATTAGGGCTCATCATCTTTGCCCTTTTGGTCATCGCAGCCGGCTTGCTGCTCTTTAGTTTTCACATCGACCTTTTGCCCGTAGCGGCAAAACCGATCATCTTCTCCTGGCAAACATTGCTGATTGCCATTGGCGTCGTATCGCTTTTTCAGGCAAACCACCGTACTGTGGGCGTGATCCTCATTACCGTTGGCGCCGTATTCCTCCTCCCCAAAATAGACG
>WQYK01000185.1 GCA_009781275.1 Bacteroidales bacterium
CCGTTTATCAAACCTCTTGTTGCGACGTTGATATCGAAGCCGTTTTATTGGGCGGTCACCGGATACCCGAAGCATCCAAAACAGCGGCTTTGGGCTCTCTGTCTGCTCCACATCATATTGAAACCAAAGTATTGAGCAGCTCTAATCGCTTGCCAAAGGAGCAAATGGAGCGTTTTTTGTCTGTAGCCGACACTTGCATCAGGGCTAAGGGATTCTTCAACTGCTCGGACGGGGAGCGTTATATGTTGCAATGCGCTTCGGGCGTTACACAGGCGATACCGGTAGTGCAGCGGTCGGCGTTGTCACAAATGGTGTTTATTGGCTGTGACGTCAATTGGACACAACTATCGTCGTTTTTTGAATGAGGCGGCTGTTGATACATAGAGCCATTGGGGATATTTCTTTTGACCAAGAAGAATTTCATCGGATGATGGGATTTGGAACTGTTCTCCCCTCCCCTTTTGATGAAATTTCTCTAAAGATCTCGGAGTCGCTACGTGTTGGGATTGCCTGTTCAGAAATAGTCATTTTTGACAGCGATGAGGTGAAGATAGAGCAAGATAAAGTGGTGATACAGGAGGTGCCGTTTTTTACAGGAAGAAATGTGAACTCTTTTTTACAGCACTGTAGTGAAGCCGCTTTGTTTATCTGCACTTTGGGCGCTGAGTTTGAACAAAGAATGAAATTGTTTCAAGGCGATTCCATAGCATTGTGGTTTGCCGACGTGATGGGAAGCCTGTTGTGCGAGGCGTGGGCTGATATTGTCCACGACTGTGTGATCCAAGAGGCAAAAAAAGAGGGGTTTACTGTGACCAATCGATATAGTCCCGGTTACTGTAATTGGTGCGTTGACGAGCAGCAAAAACTCTTTTCGTTTTTTGGAAAGAGCCCAACAGGCGTCACCCTTAACGACTCATCGCTCATGTCTCCCCTCAAGAGCATCAGCGGAATAGTAGGCATGGGAAAAGATGTGAAGCAAATTCCCTATCTTTGTAATATGTGTGCAGATGCGCACTGTTCCTATCGATCAATTAATAATCAATCAATATGAGTGCATACACCTCAAGAGCGCGGGTTTTGGCGGCAATGAACCTGCAAAAGCCTGACCAAGTGCCCCTTATGTGCCAATTTTCAATTGGTTCCATGATGCAACAGCTTCAACCCGTTCCCCAGGACTTTTGGTACGACCAAAAGGTGTTTGCCGACGGGCTGATTGCATTGCGTCAAATGTTTCATTTTGACGGAATCCTTGTGAGCCTGCATGGACATAGTCCAACGTGGCGTAGCGATGTGGTCAAAACTGAACAGGATGATGAGGGCAACAACGTCGTCCATTTCAAAGACCGCAAAGAGATTCACTCCCTTACAGAGCTTCCAATGGTGAAGTACCACACACCGCCTCCCAAAGCCGACGTCTCTACCTTGAACGTAGATGAACTTCCGGATGAGATTGACTATATTCCCGTCTCTTCCGATTTGTACTTCAAGTTAGACAAGAAGCACCTCTACGACATCTTTGACTATCTGCACGTGCAAACAGGCGGGGCGTATTCCATTCACGGAGAGATCACCTCCCCATTTGACTATATGTTGGACTTAATGGGCTACGAAAACGCCCTGATTGCTCTGATTCTTGACCCAGAAAAGTGCCACCAGATTTTGGCCCATTTTACCAAAGGCGTTAAAAAGATCGCACTGGGAATGTGTGAAAAACCCATCGACGCCATCAAGGTTTCGTCTCCCTTTGCAGGAATGGGCTTTATCTCTCCCGAACACTATACAGAATATGTGTTGCCTTACGAGCGCGAGATTGCCCTTGCCGTCCGCGCTGCCGGCAAGCACATCTACACCCACACCTGCGGACACATCAGCGACCGGTTGGAGCTGATGCGCGACACGGGCATATCGGGCATAGAGTGTTTAGACCCGGAGCCCGTTGGCAATGTAGATCTTGAAGACGCCTTTGCCCGCATTGGCGACACCATGTTTATCAAAGGCAATATCGACTCTGTCTACTCCCTCCTCTTTGCCGACGACGCCAAAGCAGAAGATGATGTGCGCAAAATCATCGAAACGGGAAAGAGAGGAAAAGGCTTTATCCTCTCCACCGCATGTTCTATTGCCCCCAAAGTGACTAAAGAGCGGTTACTGATGCTTTCACGGATGATCGAGCGGCATGGAGGCTACCTTTAGCTGCCTCACCTCTTCACCATCTTTACATAGCCCTCCCGTTCCAGCATAGAGAGAAACTTGTTAATCTCTTCAATCGAGAGAACCTTGTCGTATTGTGCAAGCATCATCTTGTGTATGTCGAGCACAGAGTTATTGCCGGAGCTGGTCATTCGGGCAACGTCGGAGGGATTGCCTAAGTTCATGCGGAGCGCCATTCTCTCCTCCATGCTCAGCGACTGCAGCGCACTGTTGAGGGCGCCAAAACGTGCCTCCTTTGGTTTGGAGGTTTGGACGGGGTAGCTTTTTGATGCAGAAAGTTCTGCTTGTGACAAGGTTATTTTCATTATTTTACCAGCTCGTGCCTCTGCATATAGCTTTAGAGACTCTACGATGTTGGCAGTAGCTTTGTCAATCGAAACAGCGCCTTTATTGATGTAATCGGCAATGGTTTTACTGCCGGGCGCCAACTCCTGAATGGTGGCTAATGTGTTCTTTTCGTTTTTGGCATGGCCTTCGATGGCAAAGACGGCATTTTTATAGGCGGCTTCTACGTCCGTGGCGTTGGCAATCATGTCAATATATTTTACCTGATAAAAGCCTAATCTTTTGTTTGCATTGGCGATCACCTCTGCACCGATGCGGAGCGCTCCCTCCTGATCTGCAGTAGCAATGGCGTAGGCGGTGGCGGCGGCTAGCACGGTGGCACGTTTGAGTTGCGTGGCGTCCATTTTATCGGGACGATCCTCCGATGTGTGGTAATATTGGTCGGGCCAGGTGATCATCATGATCCCGGGAACCTGAATGCCCCAGTCGTTAAACACCTCATGGTCGGAACCGCCGGAGAATTCGCTGATGGTGTAAATAAAGTTATCGTCGGTTCCGCTTGGCGCCACAACAGGCTTTGTGAAATGAACGCCCCTTCCCGACACTAAGATCGATTGGCGGTTGGTCTCCCCCATGTAGACGAAGAAATTCTCAGCTACATCATTAACGTAGTGCGGATTGCCAAAAGTGGTGCGGTGAAGGGTGTAGTATGAGTTGTTGTGTTTGAGGTTGACGCCCACCATGTCTAAGTTGATGTTGCACAATGCGCTTTCTGTGATATCCTTGTTGTTGGACGCCCAGGGGATGGTGGCGGTGAACTCATCGCCCCAAACAAAGTGCATGGTTCGTTTGGGACGCTCAATCAGCCCTTTATCAATCAATGTTTTGAGTGTCCTTGCAACCTCAAGGATGACGGCGCAGCCTGATGCATCATCGTTGGCCCCAAGCTTGTTGTATCCTTCAAAGAGGTGTGCCGAAAAGATAATGGAGCCTGCATTAGGATCGCTCCCTTTAATCGAGCAGTAGGGCGCCTGAATGTCAAACTGTACCCTGTTTGCCTGCACCTTTTCCTGTACG
>WQYK01000186.1 GCA_009781275.1 Bacteroidales bacterium
CAGCCTGGGGGCTCCCCATTTGTTGCGCCCGGTATTCCTCACAGGCTTGGTCGCTTCGCTCGGATTTGTGCCCATGGCAATAGCTACAACGGCGGGCGCCGAGGTGCAGCGTCCGTTAGCCACAGTGGTGATTGGCGGATTGTTCGTTTCCACTATTCTTACTTTGATTATTATTCCTGTATTTTTCTATCTGATAAATTCGTCGGCAACGATGATGCGAAAACCATTTATGCGAAAAATCTTTGGTCCAAAACCAATCATGTTGCTGCTATTGGCAATCGCAACAACAACACCCGCCCTTGCACAACAAACCGTCACGCTTGAGCAAGCTGTAGCAATGGCAAAGGAGCATAGTCCCCGCCTTAAATCTGCTGAGGCCTCCATAGAAGTTGCCAGGGCACGCAAAGGCGCTTCTTGGGAGTTGGGCTACACTTCGGTGGACTTTTCGTGGGGACAAATCAATGGACCCATCAGCAACGACAGGCATATCGCCATTTCCCAACCCATCGGATCCATCATCACCCCTTTTTATAAAAACGCATTGATTGAAAGACAAGTCGCCACAGGACAACACTACCGCGATATTGTGGAGAAAGAGATTACTGCCGAAGTGACCCACGCTTGGGCATATTATATCTATACACTTAACCTTGTGCAGATGTACGATGAATTAAGTCGCTTTGCCGAACAACTTCTACAAGCGGGCGAACTCCGTTATCGCGCCGGCGATATCACCCTTCTCGAAAAGAGCATGATGGCTACACAGGCCGCCACCATGCGCAGCAAAGTGTTTCAAGCTGGCGAAGAACATCGTGTAGCCGCCCAACGGCTTCAGTGGGTATGCTTTTCGGATACACCGCTAAAGCCTATAGATACCGTGCTGACGCTGATGTATGTAAAAACAGACAATGGAACGCTTGGTGAATCATACAGTACCTATTACAATAGCCTTACAGAACAAATGGAAGCAGAGGCAAAGGTAGAGCGCAGCCGCCTCTTTCCCGAACTAACAGCCGGCTATATACGTCAAAATATTCTTCCGGACAAAGGACTGAACGCTTGGAACGTGGGCATTGCAGTGCCTCTCTTTTTTGCTCCTCAAAAAAGCCGCATCAAACAGGCAAAACTAAATGTTGACGTTGCGCGCCACGATGCCCTGACAAATATTCGCGAGTTGAACAACAAACTCGAAATGGTCAAAGCCGATTTGCGACGCTATAGCGAAACAATTGAATTTTTCCGCTCATCCGCACTTCCCGAAGCCGATGCACTCATCAACGCGGCAAAACTTCAGTTGGCGCACCACGACACAGATGTCAGTGGGTTTATTCAGAGCATGAACAATGCGTTGGAGATTAAACGGGCTTATGCAGAAGCCATATATCTGTACAACGTGGCGGTGCTGGAATATGAATTGTATCAATAGAGTTAATTTTAAAAATATATGAAAATGAGAGATCTAATTGTTTTTGGAGTGTTTATTATGTTTGTTTCTTGCGGCAGGCAGAAAGTAGAGCAATCTGCGTCACCTGAACTCCATGCCGAAACTTTGGCAATTGTCGAAACTGAGGAGGTGGACGCCATCACATCTGCTACACGAACCCATAATCAGCCAACCTTTAACGGAGTGTTGTTTATTCCGCCGCAATACCACGCTACGGTTACTTTGTTTATGGATGGCGTGGTGAAAAGTACGTCGCTTCTTTCGGGTGTATATGTGAAAAAGGGCGATTTGTTGGCTGTTCTCGAAAATCCAGAATATATTGCATTACAGCAATCGTATCTTGAAAGCCATGCTCAAGAGATATTTCTCGAAGCCGAATATCGCCGACAGGAGGTGCTGGCAGATGGTGAAGCGGCATCCAAAAAGGCGTTGCAACAGAGCAAAGCCGACTACCTTTCGATGAAGAGCCGAAGAGAGGCAACGGCGGCACAGCTCAAGTTGTTGGGCTTTGACCCCGTTAAAATTCTCTCCACAGGCATTGCTCCTCAATTAGAACTGCGTTCACCTATAGAGGGCTATGTAGCCAACGTACAGGTGAACACAGGTAAGTATGTTGCTGCCGGCGACCCCATTTGCGATGTTGTTGACAAAAACAGGATGATGTTAAAACTTGCTGTTTATGAAAAAGACATCGACAAAATAAAAATGGGCGACAAGATGGAGTTTCGTGTGAATGGAATGGGAATGCAACTGTTTGAGGCGACCGTGATTTCACTTGGGCAGATGGTGGACAATACGAGTCGGTCGTTAGATGTGTACGCACAGGTAGCCGGAAGCAATGTACAGTTTAGGCCGGGGATGTATGTGAATGCGCAGATAAAGTAGCCTATTTTCTAAGCTTAAACAAAAATGTCAATCCCTTACCGCCAATGGTTTGCGCCTCGATGCTTCCGCCATGAGCCATAATGCCATTTTTAACAATGGAGAGCCCAAGACCTGTGCCTCCCTGTTTGCGCGAGCGGCCGCTGTCGATTCGGTAGAAACGGTCAAAAAGGTGGGGCAAGTGCTCAGGAGCAACTCCGGGGCCATTGTCGGAGAAAGAGAAGTGTAAAAAATGGTCTCCATTGTCTGCCAAAGAGATAGAGATTACTATATTGGCGCCTGCATAGGAGATGGCGTTGTCAAAGAGGTTTCTGAATATTGAATAGAGTAATGAGCTGTTGCCTTTAATTTCAAGCGTTTGCTTTGGCGGCATCACCACTTTGATATTCAGCTCAGAGAGTTGCAGGCTCACATCTTTGACCACGTTTTCGAGAACGTCAAAGAGGTCAGTATCCTCAAAAGGAAAGCGTTCGGGAGCGTGGTCAAGTCGGTTTAAGAGCGATATGTCTTCAATCAACCGGCTTAAACGTTGTGTCTGAACATAACTGCGTTCGATAAAGAAGCGAACTTTGTCGGATGGGAGGTCGGGCTTGAGTACCAAAGTCTCCATATATCCTAAAATGCTGCTTACCGGCGTTTTTAACTCGTGAGAGAGGTTTTGGGTCAGCTCTTGCCGAATCAATCGTTCCTGCTCTAACTGGGTGCCCGAAAGACGTTTTCCAATATGGCTTCTAACGATGAGCAGTCCGGCAGCCAACAAACAAAGGAGGGCGATGGTAAAGCCAAGAAAAAGGTAGCCGGGGGAGATGAGTCGGCTGGCATTTGCCACATAGGGGAGCGCCACGCGCACATAATAGGCGTCAAAAAATTTGGCAAAATAGTAGTACTCAATTTGGGTAGTAGGGGAGTGTCTGACGTATGCGCCCCAACCCTTTTGGGTCGCCTCTTTGATTTCGGGTCGTTGGAGGTGGTTGTCCAATTGCTCTAGATCGACATCATTGTCGTACCAGACTTCACCCGACGCCCCAACAATGGTGATTCGAATGTCTCTATCCAAAAGCATCGTAAGCGAGCCTACTGAGTCAATGGGATATTCTTGCAAATAATTGTGAATCAGAAGCGTATTTTGCTCCATCGTACTATTCAGGCTCTGAATCTTATAATGCCGTTCATAAAAAAAGTGAAACAGCACCATGGTGCAACCAAACA
>WQYK01000187.1 GCA_009781275.1 Bacteroidales bacterium
CATTAAAAAAATGGCCAAAGACATTGGCGACAAATACCTTGACCCTCCCTTTACCACCGACTTCGGCATCCTGTTCCTCCCCTTTGAAAGCATTTACGCAGAGGTGATTCGCCGCTCATCGCTTTTAGAGGAGCTGCAAAGAAGCTACAAGATACTCATCACAGGCCCCACCACCTTAGCCGCCATACTCAACAGCCTGCAAATGGGCTTCCGCACCTTAGCCATTCAAAAACGGAGTAGCGAGGTGTGGCGGGTGCTCGCAGAGGTCAAAAAGGAGTTTGAAAACTTTGGCGGAATGATGCAAAAAGCGCAAAACAACATCCAAACAGGGCTTAACCAATTAGACGACGTGATGGGTGTTCGCACCCGCGCCATTCAACGAAAACTAAAGAGCGTCGAAAGCCCCGGTGATCATGCGATTCAGATTCTCCTTTCTGAGTCGGAGGAGGAGTAAATGTGTTGTAATTTTTAATAGAACATAGTTGCCGTTTAAATTATTTATCAATATACTGATCAATAATTTTAGTCTGAGGTCGGGTATATTGCGATAAAATCAATCCGGTCACCACAATAGCAATCCCTACGATTTTACGAATCGGGAGGGCTTCTTCGCCAAGCGTAAACGCGCCTACGGCAGTGATAACCGGAATCAGGCTGGTAAAGGTGGAGGTTCTGGAGATGCCCAGTTCTTTAATCGTGTTGATAAACAAGAAATAACAAAGACAGGAGCAGAATATGGCTAAGAGGAGGATTGGGCGCATCAACTCCCATGTAAAAGAGAGCGTTTTAACGGTTTGAAAGTCGATAATAAAGAATAGGGGTATGAAGTAGATCGCTCCAATGACGTGCTGCCATGTGTTGACGGTAATGCTGTTGTAGTGATCGGACAGTTTTTTGACCACTAACGAGTAGCCAACTGCCGAAAAGACGGCTAAAAAGAGCATCGCTACGCCGAGTGGGTGTTCTACGCCGCCAAATCCGTTCTCAAAGACCACAATGCAGATGCCCGGAAGGGTCAAAAAGATACCGGCCATGTTCGACTTACTTACCCGCTCTCTATAGACCGACATGGCAAATACCATAGAAAAGATAGGAATCGTGGCAATCACTACTGAGCACAGGGTGGGAGAGGCAGTAAGCTTCATGCCAAAGGTTTCGCCTATAAAGTAGAGAAACGGTTCAGTTAGGGCCAAAAGGAGAAACCATTTAAGGTCTTTTTTACGGGGAAGTTGAAGCTTTTTTGCGGCAAGGGTAAAAGCCAAAAGAACGACGCCGGCAATGGTCATTCTAAAGAAGACCAAGGCAAAAACCGGCATGCCCATCTTTAACACCTGATTGCTCCAAATAAAGGAGAATCCCCAAAAAAACATGGCGATGCAGATAGAGATGTAGGTGATTGTTTTTTTGTTCAAAGTTCTACGAGTTAATGAGTAAATCTAAGAGGCAAGGCGTAGCGTTGCTTAATAATTCCATGCTCGGCAGAATAGGCTAACTGTCCGTTTACAAAGGTGTGGCTTACGCTGATAGGTATAGATATACGGGACAATGGAGTCCAGCCACACTGATAATACAATGATTCTGAATGTATAGGGTTGGTGTGGGGATTGGGGTCAAGGAGTACGAGGTCAGCATAGTATCCTTCGCGGATAAATCCCCGCTCGGCCACGCCAAAATTGATTGCAGGGGCGTGGCACATGGCGGCTACCACCTGTTGGGGGGTAAAAATGCCCTCTTTGGCCAAACCAAACATCAACGGCAGGCTGTGTTGGATGAGCGGAACTCCTGAGGGGGCCATAAGGTAGGGTTGCTGCTTTTCTTCCAGGGTGTGGGGCGCATGGTCGGTAGTCACTACCTTAATAATCCCATTGCGAACTGCTTCCCTAAGGGCTTCGCGGTCATCGGTCGATTTAACGGCGGGGTTGCACTTAATCAGGTTTCCAAAATCGGCATAGTCATTGTCTGTGTAATAAAGGTGATGAACACATACCTCTCCAGTGATTTTGTTAGTTGTTGTACAGATTGTAGCGAGCAGTTCAACTTCTTCCTTGGTGGTGAGGTGCAAAATGTGTAGCCGACTTTGGTACTTTAGGGCCAAGTCAATCGCCTTTTGCGTGGAGGCGAAACATGCCTCGCGGCTGCGGATAATGGGGTGCTGATCTGCCGGAATGTGGTGGCCATACCTCTCTTTGGCTTCCTGCAGGTTTTTTTGGATGATTGCCTTGTCTTCGCAGTGAACAGCAATCAATAGAGGCATCTCTTTAAAGATGCGCTCAAGGATGTCGGCTTTGTCTACAAGCATACCTCCTGTAGATGAGCCCAAAAACAGCTTTACGCCCGGAACCAAACAAGGGTCAGCTCTTTTAATATCCTCAATATTATTATGATTGGCGCCCAAATAAAAAGCGTAATTGGCGTGTGAGGTGGCAGCGGCTCGCCGATACTTATCGTTTAACAGAGGTATAGAGCAACATGGAGGGTCGTTATTAGGCATATCCATGTAGGAAGTCACCCCTCCTGCAACGGCTGCCGCACTCTCTGTAGCGATAGAGCCTTTCTGTGGCGCTCCCGGCTCCCTAAAGTGTACATGGCTATCAATGGCGCCCGGTATAAGCCACTTTCCACAGCCGTCTATTGTGACGTCCGCATCAGGAAGGGGTGTGTCGGCGGGGTAGAGTTGCGCGATTCGCTCTTTCACCACCAGCACGCTACCGGTAAAGGAGCGCCCTTCGTTGATAATGGTGGCGTTTCTAATCAGGAGAGACATGGCAAACTATATAGCAGGTTTGATTTTGCGCATTCGGAGTTTTAGTACGCCCCAAAACGCTTCGCCAAAGATCCCGCTGCTCATTTTAGACGTTCCCATGGTGCGGTCAATAAAGATAATGGGAACCTCTTTGAGCTTAAATCCAAGTTTGTATGCATGATATTTCATTTCGATCTGAAAACCGTAACCTTTCATCTTTACACTATCAAGATTGATCTTTTCCAATACTTTTCTTGTATAACAGATAAACCCTGCGGTGGTGTCGTATACGCGCATCCCTAAAACCGTGCGCACATATTTAGAGGCAAAATAGGAGATCAATACCCGTTTGAGCGGCCAATTTACCACGCTGATCCCGCTGCAATACCGTGATCCGATCGACATATCGGCCCCCTCTACGCAAGCGCGGTAAAGTTTGGGCAAGTCGGCAGGATTGTGCGAAAAATCGGCGTCCATTTCAAAGATATAGTCGTATTGATGTGCCATCGCCCACCTAAAGCCGGCCATGTATGCAGTCCCAAGTCCCTGCTTACCCGATCTTTCTATGATGTGTATCCGATTCGGCTCCTCCTCTTGTACCTTTTTTACAATGGTTGCCGTGCCATCGGGTGATCCGTCATCGACGATGAGGAGGTCAAAAGCCTCTTCAAAACGCAGCACGGTTTGGAGCATTTTTTCGATATTTTCTTTCTCGTTGTAGGTGGGAATGATTACCAATTTCTTATCCATGTCTAAAGCCCTGTTTTTGTCCAAATAATCCGCGAAG